>JAKAJX010000080.1 GCA_021824855.1 Bacteroidota bacterium
GATCTCAAAGTTTAGCAGATGCTATTGCAGTTATTACCATAGCATTTAAAAACGGAAACAAAGTATTGTTCTGTGGCAATGGAGGCAGTGCAGCCGATGCACAACACTTAGCTGCAGAATTTAGCGGAAGATTTTATAAAGATAGAAAAGCCTTACCGGCCGAAGCTTTGCATTGCAACACTTCGTATTTAACAGCAGTTGCCAACGATTATAGTTACGATGTAATTTATTCGAGAATGGTAGAAGGAATAGGCACAAAAGGAGATGTGCTAATAGGATTAAGTACTTCAGGAAATTCGGGGAATATTATTAAAGCATTTGAAGTTGCTAAAAGCATAGGAATAACAACTATAGGCTTTACCGGTGCTTCGGGTGGAAAAATGAAAGAACTTAGCGATTTTATTTTCAATGTACCATCAAAAGATACTCCAAGAATTCAAGAAAGCCATATTATGATAGGCCATATTATTTGTGAATTGGTTGAAGAAAAAGTTTTTGAATAATGCAAATAAAAGAAGCAATCATTTTAGCAGGTGGCTTAGGAACAAGATTGCGTTCTGCAGTACCTGAGCTACCCAAATGCATGGCTCCTATTAACGGAATACCATTTATTGCTTATGTAATAAATTATTTACAAGAACAAGGCATTGAAAAATTTATATTATCGCTTGGTTATAAAAGTGACATAATTATTGATTTCATCAACCAACAATATTCATCAACCAATTTTAAATATTCTATTGAAAAAGAACCATTAGGAACAGGAGGTGCTATTTTATTGGCCTGCCAACAAACAACATCCGAAAATATTATTATTACCAATGGCGATACTTTATTTAAGGTTAAATTAAATCAACTTTCCGAAGTACATCATCAATTAAATGCAACTTGCACATTAAGCTTAAAACCTTTAGAAAATTTTGAAAGATATGGTGTGGTTGAATTAAATAAAAACAATACAATTATTTCATTTAAAGAAAAACAATTTTACAAAAAGGGATTAATTAACGGAGGAATGTATGCCTTACATGTTGGCTCATTTTTACAAAAAAAATTACCCGAAAAATTTTCGTTCGAAAAAGAATATTTAGAGAAAGATTATTTGAATGGAACCATGTATGGCTCTATTCAAGATGAATATTTTATTGACATTGGCATTCCAGAAGATTATATAAAAGCACAAAAAGAATTGTAATGATATTATTTTACAAGACTTTAAAATTTTAAGTGCCGTACGGTTAGTCCTTTATTAATTAATTGCTTTAAAGAGTCAATACCAATTTTAATATGCCTTTCAACAAATTGGTTGGTAACTTTTTTATCACTTGCTTCTGTTTTTACGCCTTCGGGAACCATGGGCGAATCGCTTACCAATAACAATGCACCTGTTGGTATATGATTATAAAATCCTACTGTAAAAATAGTAGCAGTTTCCATATCTATAGCATAAGCCCTTACACGTTGTAATTGCTTTTTAAATTCTTCATCATGCTCCCAAACACGGCGATTGGTAGTGTAAACAGTGCCTGTCCAATAATTAGTTTTATAATCTCTAATAGTAGTTGAAATAGCTTTTTGTAAAGCAAATGCGGGCATTGCCGGAACTTCGGGAGGAAAATAATCGTTAGAGGTACCTTCTCCCCTAATTGCAGCTATTGGTAAAATTAAATCTCCTATTTTATTTCTCTTTTTTAACCCACCGCATTTTCCTAAAAACAAAACAGCTTTGGGTTCAATTGCTGAAAGTAAGTCCATTACAGTAGCAGCACCCGGACTTCCCATTCCAAAGTTAATAATGGTTATTCCATTAGCTGTAGCACATTGAAAAGGTCTATCTTTTCCCACCACAGATACCTTATTCCATTTAGCAAATAAATCAACATAATTACCAAAATTGGTAAGCAAAATATATTTACCAAAATTTTCTAACTTTTCGCCGGTATATCTTGGCAGCCAATTATTCACTATTTCTTCTTTAGTTTTCATAACCATTATTTTTAAATTCAAAATTGCCTGTTGCACATAAACTTTTTACCTGAGTTATATTATTTAGCATCTTCGTTAATCAGTAAAAATAAACAAATTAATTTTAACCAATGCTAATCCTTCCATTTCCTACGCCCAATTTTAGAATAAAAGAAGAAAATAATAAAGAATTTATTTTTGATGAAATTAGAAAAATTTGGGTTCGATTAACTCCTGAAGAATGGGTACGGCAAAATTTTATTCAATATCTTATTCAAACAAAAAAATATCCTTCCTCCTTATTGTCTGTTGAGAAAGAAATTACGCTGGGTGATTTAAAAAAGCGTTACGATATTGTAGTATATAAAAACAGTATTCCTTGGCTTTTGGTAGAATGTAAAGAAATGAATGTTACTTTATCAGAACAAACTGCATCGCAAATATTAGCCTATCAGTTGGTGTTACAAGTTGCTTATTTAATAATAACTAATGGCCTTCAAACTTTTTGTTTTGATACCAATGCCAATCAGTTTATTTCATTTATTCCGGAATATGCTTAATGTTAATGTATGAATCTTTATTTCATGCAATTACCATTTATCTACCTCTTCATGTGCACTGTTATTATTGGTAGTAGTTTCTGGAGTATTTGAAATTGGTGCTTGAATTGGAACTATGGGTTCGGGAGTATCTGAAATTGGAGTTACCGCATTTTCGTTCGTATCAGCAGATTCCAATTCATTGTATTCATGATTAAAAGCATCAAAATCAAAATCGGGCATTAAATCGGTTTTCACATAATCAACTGCTTCGGTTAATGCCTTAATAAATTTATTAAAATCTTCTTTGTATAAAAAAATCTTGTGCCTGTCGTAACCATTATCATCAAAGCGTTTTCTGCTTTCTGTAATGGTTAAATAATAATCATTAGCACGTGTAGCTCTTACATCAAAAAAGTAAGTTCTTCTTTTTCCGGCTCTAATTCTTTTACTATAAACACTTTCCTGTTTCTTATCGTTATTCTCGTACGCCACAGTTAATAAATTTTAGTGAATAAATCCTTTTAAAAATTGAGTAGCAAATATAGTATTGTTTCGGAATTGCCAAAATTTTGCAAAAGAACTTTCTGAAATAGATTATTTTATTCAACAGTAAATGATTCAACTTCGTTGTTGTTTCCGGCTAATTGAATTTGGTATAAATCGGCATAATAGCCTTTCATTTCCATTAATTTTTCGTGGGTTCCTTCTTCAATTATGGCACCATCTTCTAATACAATAATTTTATCGAATTGAAAAGATGAAAAAATTCTGTGTGTAATAATAATAGCAGTTTTATCGGATAAAACTCGGTATAAGTTGGCTACAATTTCTTGTTCAGTTTTTGCATCAACCGCACTTAAGCAATCGTCGAAAATTACAATCTCCGGATTTTTAATTAAGGCTCTGGCTATAGAAATTCTTTGCTTTTGACCGCCACTTAAAGTTACACCACGCTCTCCTATCATGGTTTCGAACTGATGAGAGAAGCCTGAAATTTCTTTTTTTACACTGGCAAATACAGCAGCTTGTTCAATTTGATCGAATGAAAATTTGTCTTGAAGACCAAAACCAATATTATTCGTTACGGTATCACTAAATAAAAATACATCTTGCGGAACGTAGCTAATATTTTCTCTTAATTGCTTGATAGAAATATCCTGAACATCCGAAGCTCCTATTGTTATTTTACCTGAAGATGGTTTATAAAAATGCAATAACAATTGGGCAAAAGTAGATTTTCCGCTTCCTGTTCTGCCTAATATTAATACTTTTTCGCCTTTTTTAATGGTAAGATTAATATGTTGTAAAGCTTTAATACCTGTATGCGGATACGTAAAACTAACATCGGAAAAAACAATATCTCCACTTATTTTGGTCAGTACATTGTTATTATCAGTAATTGTTGGTTCAGTTTGTAAAAATTCATTTAATCTTTTTTGCGAAGCAGCAGCTCGTTGAATCATACTTGCCGTCCAACCAATTGCACTAACGGGAAAAGTAAGCATGTTTACATAAATTACAAATTCGGTTATTGTGCCTGCTGTAACTTGGTATTGATGCGTAATAACATAATAACTGCCAATAGCAATAGCCAACAAATTACTTAAGCCAATTAACAATGCCATTGATGGAAAATACAAAGCTTCTACAGAAGCCAAGCCAATAGCATTTTTTTTATAAGCCTCGCTATTTTTTTCGAAAAAGGAAAACATAGATGCTTCTTGCACAAACGATTTAATTACTCTAATTCCCGAATAGGATTCTTGAGCAGTAGTAGTTAAATCTGATAACAGCGATTGTATTTTTTCGCTTTTTTTATTAATAATGGTATTTACATAATAAATGGTAATGGCTAAAATGGGCAAAGGAGAAAGTACATAAATAGTTAATCGCCAATTTTCTCGAAACATAAAAAATAAGCTAAATCCAATTGTGGCTGCTAGATTAATTAAATACATAATAGCCGGACCTGTAAACATTCTTACTCTACTTATATCTTCCGAAATTCTATTCATTAAATCGCCGGTGCTATGCGTTTTATAAAACTGTGTATCTAATTTTTGGTAATGCGTAAATACTTCATTCTTTTGGTCAAATTCAATATGTCGGCTCATTACAATAATAGTTTGCCGCATTAAAAACATAAAAAAACCGCCTACAATGGCTAATATAAAAAGTGTAACTCCACAAATAATTACATCCTCTTTTAAGCTAAAATTAGCCGACTCTATTGTATGAATAAAAGCAACTACCAACTCATCGTAACTACTTTTTTTATTTGCGATTTGGGTAGATTTTCCTACAACTTGATTGATAGAACGCTCAACCTTATCAACCACATATCCCGAAATTTGAGGTGTTAAAATTCTAAAATAGTTAGATAGGATAATAAAGAGTACGCCAAGTATTAATCGTGTTTTATACTTCCAAAAATATTTATTTACCGATTTAAGATGCTGCATAATTAGTCAAAGATAGATGAATGAGTATAATTTTTTGTTTACCTACATACTAATATGCATTTATATAAACTTTAATTTCCTTTTTGCGTAAACTAAGTTTCTAATAGTATAAATGGCTACCTATTTGTACTTGTTTCTTTGCAAAAAACCAAACTATGCCAATTAGAAACATAACATGTATTATTGCAATAAGCCTTTCAATTAGTGCATCTGCACAAATAAATTTATTCGATACTACTATCAAAACAAGAATTTTAAAAGAAGTTAGCGTTACAGCTTTTAAAACAGTAAAAGGCACAGGGCACATGCCGGATTTTAAAAACGGAATTATTTATGCCGGAAAAAAGAACGAAGTAATTATAGTGGATAGTCTTGACGCAAATAAAGCAATTAATAACACAAGACAAATTTTAGGAAGAATTCCCGGATTGAATATTGTGGAAACAGAAAGCTCCGGATTTACTGCAAACGGAATAGCTACAAGAGGTTTAAATCCGATTCAGAGTATAGAAATGAATACAAGACAAAATGGCTATAATATTAGTGGCGATATTTTTGGCTATAACGAAGCTTATTATATTCCGCCTATGGAGGCAGTGCAAAGAATTGAAATGATAAGAGGTGCTGCATCTTTGCAATTTGGCCCTCAATTTGGCGGATTAGTAAATTATGTTGTTGGAGAATTGCCCTCAACAAAACCTTTTGAGTTTACAACATCGCAAACTGTTGGCAGCTTTGGCATGTATAACACGTTTAATGCTATTAGCGGCACCTACAAAAACATAAATTATTACGCATTTTTACAATACAGAAATATGGAGGGCTATCGGCCTAACAGCCAACAATGGCAATCATCCGGCTTTGGTAAAATACAATATTCTATCT
>JAKAJX010000021.1 GCA_021824855.1 Bacteroidota bacterium
AAAGAAGAATTAATATTGGTTGAACAATGGGTAGAACGAAGAAAATTTGCAGCTATTGGTGAAATTGGATTAGATTTTTATTGGGATACTACTTATAAAAAGGAACAATATGATTCATTTGAGTTTCAAATGAATATAGCCTTAAATAAAAATTTACCAATTGTTATTCATACACGTAATGCAATGGAAGAAACAATTAATTGTGTAAAACCTTTTTCTGACAAAGGGCTAAGAGGCATTTTTCATTGTTTTGGAGGTAGTTATGAAGAAGCAAAAAAAATTATTGATTTAGGATTTTTATTGGGAATAGGCGGAGTAATTACTTATAAAAAAGCCGGATTAGATAAAGTTCTTGATAAAATAGATTTACAGCATATAGTTATAGAAACGGATGCGCCATATTTAACGCCTGTGCCATTTAGGGGTAAAAGAAATGAAAGTAGTTATTTACAATATATTATCGCCTCATTGGCTAATATAAAAGGTGTTTCGGAAGAAGAAGTTGCAAGTATTACTACTACCAATGCCGAAAAATTATTCGTTCTATAAGTTTATACTATTACTTTTGCAGTCCTTAAAAAAGGAGAGTTGTCCGAGTGGTTGAAGGAGCACGCCTGGAAAGTGTGTATACCTCTAAAGGGTATCGAGGGTTCGAATCCCTCACTCTCCGCATTTATATGCTTACTCTATTTAAAACCGCTTAGTTATCGTTTTGTACTTTTATTAGTAAATCTATTTTAAACTTTTTTATTTTCTTTTATTCTTATCTGGGCATCACGAAAATATTCCGAAAAAATTGCTCACTATATTATTCATGATAGTTGATATTCATCAGAACTTTGAAAGTAGTGTAGTTAGCAACAAGTAAGAATATTTTCGAGATGTATCTAAAGTTTAAACCTAATAAAACCAAGTAAGTGAAACATTCTTTAGTACTAATTGCTGTAGCATCAGTAATTATTTCATCATGCAGTGTATCTAAAACCTATTTTACAACCGATGTGCGTAATAAAATAGAAAATGCCGGAGTTCCTTTAAATAAACTTCAATTCTATATTGATAGAGATGTGGAATTGAAAAGAGAAATTACTCAGGCCGAAGCACATTTAAATAATGGTGAGGTTAAAGTAGAAAATGGTAAATATGTAAGTGTTATTCATCTTAAAAAAAATACACCGGGGGTTTGCTCAGGAATCTATCCGGATAAAGTATTAATATCTTTCGAAACCGGACCGGATAAATTTCTCACTTTTGGCAAAACTAAATTTGCAACAGCCGCAGAGCCATATAGAATTTTGGCTTTTAATTGGATGAAAAATAATGATGGATTGATACAATATGAAGGTAAATCATATCATATTATTGATGGAACAGAAGCATCTGTTATGATAAAATCTAAATTTTTACGAAAAGCCGATGAAGTGAAACACAGAAATATGGAAGGCGTAAAAATAGCAGCTAATTAAACAAGTATTAGTTGGCTTTATATGCTTCTATTGTTCTTTCGGTTTTTTGAGGGTTGTGTAGTTGCCATTCGGCATCGTATGATACAAACCAACTTAGCCAAATACTTCTCGAAAGCCGCATTAATAAAGGTTGTATGGTTAAAATAACTATAATATACGCTCCCATAAAATAAAAAATTCTGTTGTCATCAATAGCCAGCGTAATGCCAATTAATACTTTCCATGCAATAAAAAATGCCACACTAAATGCAATAGACAATGCATAGCTAACATAGCCTGTTCCATAATAAAATCCAACTTCTATTTCGGTAGGTTGCCCACATACAGCACAGTTTTGGGGCATTTTAGTAATATCCTTAAAATTGTAGGCATTTTTGGTTTCAAAAATGTATCCTTTTCTGCAACGAGGACATTTATTGGTTAGTACACTAATTAAATAATTAGGTTTTGTGTTTCCGTTCATAGTACTGCAAGGTAATTATTATGATTGATTGAGTGTACAGGAATAGGTAAATACTGAGGTATTAGTAAAAAGCAGATTAAATATTTAACCTGCTTTTAGTTGTGGTTTTATTTAATAATATTTTGCATAGAATTCCAACCTCCACCATTATAGGCATCAATTCCTGCACCTTTTAAAACATTTACGGCCATACTGCTTCTCGATCCGCTTTGGCAAACAGTAATAATGGCTTTCTTTTTTTGTTTTAAAGAATTAATTTTTTGATTAAGTGCTTGCAGAGGGATGTTAATAGAATCTTTTATATGCCCTCTGTTAAATTCTTCGGGTGTTCTTACATCTACAATTAAAGCACCTTTTGCATATAATTCTTTTAAATAAGTGGCATTAGAACTTTTGCCAAATAGCATACTTAATATACCCATAATTACAAATATTTTATACAAAAATGTTGGTATAATTAATATAAATCGGTGACATTAGTTACGAGCTTAAAAATTATAACATCTCGATGTAGTTTCTATGAAGAGATACTAAACCTCTTTGTTCCATTTTTTTTAAAAGACGTGAAATAACTTCTCGAGAAGAGTTGAGCTCATCTGCAATTTGTTGATGAGAAATATTGATTTTTTTGGTTTGATTAACTTCGGAATGCCTATTTAAATAAAATTGTAATCGTTCATCCATATTTCTAAATGCAACATGGTCTATTAATACCAATAACTCTTCAAATCTGTTGCGATACGTTTCCAAAACAAAATAATACCAACTTTTATAATTGGCCATCCATTCGTCCATTAATTGTATGGGAACCATTAATATGGTAGTATCTTCTACTGCTTTGGCCATAATTTTACTGGCTTCCATTTTAGAGGCACAAACTAACGATAAGGCACAAGCTTCTCCCGGTTTTATGTAATACATTAAAAATTCATCTCCTTCTTCATTTTCTCTAAACACTTTTACCATGCCTTCTAATATTAACATGGTACTTTTTACATATTGTCCGGTTCTTATAATAATATCTCCGGTTGTAAAGGTTTTAATAGTTGCATTTTTCTCAATATCTTCTTGCAATTCGGGTTCTAATTGAGCATAAAGCTGATAAAAAGGTTGCATAAATAATAATGTGTTTGGTTTTAATTTATTCTTATTAATGCTTTGGAAAATAGGTTTCTTTTCTAAATTATTCTTCCAGTATCTTTTCCATTTGCATACTTCTAGATCCTTTAATTAAAAAGTAAGTAGTAGTAAAATGTTGTTGATGAAACCACTTTGCTGCATCTGTTACCGTATTAAAGAACAAGTAATTATGTAAAATGTTTTTATAATCTCCACCAACTAAAATTACATTTTCCCATTGATATTGTTGAATAAGTGCAATAAGTTGTTGATGTTCTTTTACACTGTCTTTACCCAACTCCATCATAGCGCCCAACAATAATATTTTTTTAGGAGCTTTTATTGCAGCAAAATTTTCAATGGCCAATTTCATACTCGATGGATTGGCATTGTAGGCATCTAAAATAAAATGATTGTCTCCCTTTATTATTAATTGAGATCTGCTGTTGGAGGGGATATAACTTTCTATTGCCAATTTAATTTTCTCCTCCGGAACGTTAAAATATTTTCCCACTGCAATAGCACATAAAATATTGGGCAAATTATAATTGCCTACCAATTGTGTAGCAATGGTTGAGATAGAGTTTAGACCTTTAGTTAGTTTTATTTGTAAAAATGGTTCGCTTTGTACTATTTCGCCACATATATCTGCATGGCGTGTACCATAAGAAAATATTCTTTTAATTCCTTTACTCATTACCTGTAAATAATCTTCGTCGTTAAATATAAAAGCAGTGCCATCGGTTTGTTTTAAAAAATCAAACAATTCTCCTTTTCCTTTTTTTACGCCTTCTTCTCCGCCAAAACCTTCTAAATGTGCTTTACCACAATTGGTAATAATGCCATGTGTGGGTAAAGTATAGGTGCAATAAGATTCAATTTCTTTTTGATGATTTGCTCCCATTTCTATTACAGCAAATGCTGCATCTTTTTGAATGCTAAGCAGTGTAAGCGGAATGCCTATATGATTATTTAAATTGCCTTGTGTAGTATAAGTAATATACTGAGCGGATAGTACTTTACTTACTAATTCTTTAGTAGTAGTTTTTCCGTTACTCCCAGTTATTGCAATAAAAGGAATACCATTGCCATTGGGTAAATGGGTAAATTGTTGGCGATGATATTTGGCTAATTCTTGTAAAGTTTCTAAAACATTTGTTACAATAATTAGTTGCTCGTGTGGTATGGGCACTTCATCAACAATTGCATAAGCAGCTCCTTTTTCAATAGCTTCTATGGCAAAAAGATTTCCATTAAAATTTTCGCCCTTTAATGCAAAAAATAAATCTCCCTTTTTCAGCTTTCTGGTATCGGTTTGAATAGAAGGATATTGTTCGAAAACAGAATAAAGTTGTTTGATGGTTTCTATCATAAATTTGGTTTCAAAAATAATTCACTTTTGGTTGATGGGTATTATTTGAGTTATCTGCGATAAAATTAAAAAGAAAGCCCCAATATTATTGGGGCTTCTTCTCCTGCTATGCAGGATCGCTGTATTTACCTTTCCTTATCTTTTAGCTCTGCGTGCAGGAAAGAAATTTCCTGTTTTTGCTTTGCGTGATGTTCCTTCTGGTGCCCCAAAATGTGTCATAGCACAACGAAATCCAATAGTGTTACTGCTTTGATCTTCTTCTAAAAAACGGCGTGTACCCGGACTTAGCCAATATGGTCTATCATTCCAGCTACCACCTTTTACCACCCTCGATTTATCGGATATTAAGGTTGTAAAACCATATCCATAATTAACGTTACTGGAAGAATCACCATCTAAATAGTTAATGGCATAAGCATGTTGGTAATTTCTTCTATTCTTTAATGCTGAATCGGATTCGGGAATCATGCGAATTCTTCCTAAGCTATCACGAAGATTTCCTTCCCCTTTGCTTAAATCTGCTTGCTTGAAATCATTACCTCTAAATGGGTTAAAATCATCGGCATCTAAATTGGTAAGAGGTCGGTAAACATCGGCAACCCACTCACTCACATTGCCACTCATATTGTATATACCAAATCCATTGGGTGCATAAGATGTAACAGGGGCCGGTATAGCGGCATTATCATTTAATCCGCCGGCAATACCCATATTATCTCCATTACCACGTTTAAAATTAGCTAAGAATGCTCCTTGAAAAGAACCTTGACGGGTAGCTCTTAAATTATCGAAGCCATCATTTTGCCAAGCATAAATTTGTCTGTTTGCAATTACTTCTTCCCCTCTTTTTTTGGCACTTGGTTTTCTTTGTGGGTTTTGCATAATATAGCCATAAGCTGCATATTCCCATTCTGCTTCGGTGGGTAATCTATAATCGCCAAATAAAATACCATCTTCAAATTTTACTTGAGTTCTGGGGCGTCCTTGAGCATCTCTTAAAGGATTATTTTTTGATGTAGCATATTTTCCGGGTTGAACTTGGTATTCGCCCATTAAATAAGATCGGGTATTAAAGTTTTCTTGTCCGCCGCCATTCATTTCGGTTTTAATATTATTAGGATTGATGAATCCTTTATTCTTTAATTCCAATTCGTTAACACGGTCGGTTCTCCAAATACAAAAATCATTGGCTTGTTTCCAACTAACTCCAACAACCGGATAATAATTATAGGCAGGATGTCGAAAATAAAGTTCAACATAAGGTTCGTTATAGGCCAATTCACTTCTCCAAACTAAGGTATCTGGTCGTGCATTTTCTAATACTTTAGCATATTGTGGATCGCTAAATACATTTTCTAACCAGTATAAATATTCTCGATAGTGTACATTGGCAACTTCTGTTTTGTCAAT
>JAKAJX010000139.1 GCA_021824855.1 Bacteroidota bacterium
TTATGGATTTGCTATTAACAGTGGACCAGTTATTTCGGCTAATATAGTTGTGTTAATTCTATCGTTATTATTACTATATTTTAAACTAACCTTTAATAGAAAAATTAAATAAAAAAATATCACCGAAATAAAAAAAGTTCCGATAATATCGGAACTTTTTTTATAATTAAGTAGTTTAATATTCATCCTCATTAAACATAAAATCTTCCTGACTTGGATAATCAGGCCAAATATCTTCAATACTTTCATACACTTCGCCTTCATCATCTAATTCTTGTAAATTTTCTACTACTTCAATAGGAGCACCACTACGAATAGAATAATCAATCAATTCGTCTTTGGTAGCAGGCCAAGGTGCTTCTTCTAAATAACTCGCTAATTCTAAAGTCCAGAACATAGCTTCAAATTTTTTGCAAATGTAACCGTATAAATGAAATTTCCAAATGCAAGTTTGCTAACAAAGCGTAAATAAATTATTAAAAACGCTTAATACAACATTGCTGTTGTAAGTTTACACCCCAAAAAAGAGTATTTTATTATGCTAATAGCCGAGAACATACATAAAAAGTATGACAAACTGGAGGTATTAAAAGGAGTCAATATTTCAGTTAATGCAGGAGAAATTGTATCGATTGTTGGATCATCAGGTGCAGGAAAAAGTACTTTATTGCATATTTTAGGAACCTTAGATGCTGCCGATAGCGGTACTATTTTATTAAACAATACACCTTTGCACTTATTAAAAGGAAAAAAACTGGCCGCATTTAGAAATAAGCATATTGGATTTGTATTTCAATTTCATCACTTATTACCAGAATTTTCGGCTATTGAAAATATTTGTATTCCGGGTTGGGTTGCTCAACGCAAAAAAAAGCAAGTAGAAGCCGAAGCAATAGAATTATTGAAAATATTAGGATTAAAAGACAGAGCTCATCACAAACCTCAAGAATTAAGTGGCGGGGAACAACAAAGAATTGCTGTTGCAAGGGCTTTAATAAATAAACCGTCTATTGTTTTTGCCGATGAGCCTACAGGAAATTTAGACAGTAATAATGCAAAAGAACTGCATCAATTATTTGTGCAACTGAGAAAAGATTTTAATCAAACTTTTTTAATTGTTACGCATAACGAAGAGTTGGCTCAATTAAGCGATAGGATATTACACATGAAAGATGGTTTAATTGTACATTCAACTATTACAGCTTAGGTTTCCAAACAATTTCTGCCACTTGCAACAAATGAGCAATATACCGAGCTAATACAAAGAGATAATCGCTTAAACGGTTTAAATATTTTACAATTAAATCGTCAATAACCATTTTATGCTCTATCATATTTACACAAACTCTTTCTGCTCTTCTACAAACACATCGAGCAATATGGGTAGTTGATACAGCAATATGTCCTCCGGGTAAAATAAAGTTTTTCATTTCGGGTAAAACTTCATTCATTCTATCAATTTCATTTTCTAAAAAATAAATATCTGCTTCATTTAAATCCGGAATTTTCAAGCTGGTCTCTTTTTCGGGATCACAGGCAAGAGAAGAGCCAATGGTAAATAATCTATCTTGAATTGTGTTTAATACTTGCTTAACAGATGCATCGGTTACATAATCGGTTACTAACCCTATAAAACTATTCAATTCATCAATAGTTCCATAGCTTTCTATACGAAGATGATTTTTGGCAACTTTTGTTCCACCTATTAAGCTTGTTTTCCCTTTATCGCCGGTTTTTGTATAAATTTTGAGTGCCATTTCATCCTTATTTTTTGATGTACACAACAACAAAAATACTGTGGGTTGGTTC
This sequence comes from Bacteroidota bacterium, assembly GCA_021824855.1. GTDB lineage: Bacteria > Bacteroidota > Bacteroidia > Chitinophagales > Chitinophagaceae > JAKAJX01. The sequence goes on from JAKAJX010000139.1 coordinate 1,810, forward strand.
ATTAATAAAAAAAGAGAGACAATGTCTCTCCACAAATTTTCTACTTAAGCCAAATTAACGGTGAAGATGGCTAAATATTTCATTTTCTCTTAAGTTATCAGTTTCAATTAAACCATCACGCAGTCGCACAACACGTTTGGCATAATTGGCAATATCTTCTTCGTGAGTAACTAAAACTACCGTATTACCGGCTTCTTGAATTTTTCCAAATATTTCCATTACTTCTACAGAAGTTTTAGAATCTAAGTTTCCTGTAGGCTCGTCGGCTAATAATAAAGAAGGATTATTAACAATGGCTCTTGCAATGGCCACACGCTGAATTTGTCCTCCACTTAATTCGTTGGATTTATGATGGCTTCTATCAGATAAACCTACTTTTCTAAGTGCTTCCATTGCACGTTCTGTTCTTTCCTTTTTACTAATGCCCGAATAAATTAATGGAAGTGCCACATTTTCGGCAGCACTTAATCGGGGTAATAAATTAAATTGCTGAAATACAAATCCTATTTCATTATTGCGAACATCGGCCAAATCATCATCCGGCATTTTACTTACATCTTTTCCATTTAAAATATATTTACCACCTGTAGGAGAATCTAAACATCCTAAAATGTTCATTAGTGTACTTTTACCACTACCCGATGGCCCCATAAGTGCAACATATTCGTTTCTGAAAATTTCAAGCGAAATACCTTTTAATACAGGAATGGCTTGAGAACCCATGAAATAACTTTTCTGAATATCGTCTAACCGGATGATTGATTCCATAAGCAAGTTTAAGCTACTTTTTAATTACTTTAGGCACTAAGAAAAAATTATTGTCTTTTTTTGGTGCATTTTTTAATGCCAGTTCCTGACTAATACTTTCTACTAACACATCTTCTCTTAAAACATTTACCGTATCGCTAAGATGCAATAAAGGCTTTACATTGGTAGTATCTACTTCTTTCAATTGCTCAACAAAAGTGATCATCCGTTGTAAATCTGTTTTAAATTCGTTTTTTTCTAAATCAGTAAATTGTAATCGGGCTAAATGAGCCAAATTTTCAACCATTATATCATTAACTTCCATAATAACAAAAATAACCGAATTAGAAGAATTTTATAAATGTTTTTGACAGGCGTTAAAAGAATGGCTTAAATAGTTTTAACTTGCCTGATGTTCGGTTAACCCTTCATTCTATGGATACTACAACTCTTTCAGTAAATAAATTAGGAAAACTAAAGGTGCTTATTGCAGAAGATAATGAAATAAGCAAACTAATTCTTACAAGTATGTTGCATCAATGGGGATTTGAAACCCAAGTTGCAAATAATGGATATGAGGTAATTGAATTAATGCATGCATCGTATTTTGATCTTGTTTTAATGGATATTCAAATGCCCTTAAAAGATGGAATTGAAGCTACTATAGAAATAAGAGCATTAGAAGACGAACAAAAAAAGAATGTACCTATTATTGCATTAACTGCCAATGCAGTAAAAGGTGAAGAAAAAAAATATTTTGAAGCCGGAATGAATGCCTATCATACAAAACCTTTTACCGAAAAAAATTTGTATGAATTAATTGAATCTGTTTTATTGAATACGAATCGAACACCAACACACTCAGTTGAGACGAATACTGTTACACATTCTACTGAAAAAAAATATTCGCTTAATTTGGTAAAAGAACTTACCGGCAACGATGAACTCTTAATAAAATCTGTAGTAGAAACTTTTATTACTACCGTTCCACTGTTAAATAAAGAATTGTATCAAAATGCTCTCGAAAAAAATTGGACACTAACCGCTAAAACAGCTCATAACCTTAAATCGAATATTGATACATTTATTATAAAAGATATTCAGGATGATATAAGAAATATTGATACTTGGGGTAAGCAAAACATATATACTGAAGCAATTTTTGCTTTAGTTGAAAAAGTGCATGCCATTCTTAACGAATGCATCATTCAATTAAAAGAGGAATTCAACTTATAATTTATTTTTTTCTCTTATTTTTTTATACATTTTAATTGCACTCATTAATACAATAATAAAAATTATGAGGCCAATTAATCCCCAAACAAAACTAATACTTTGCTTTACGGTTACCAACAGTACAATTGCTATTAAAAGTATGGTAGCCACTTCATTCCATAATCGTAATTGTTGAGATGTGTATTTAAATATTCCTTTTGTTTGCTGACTTACAATTTTTTGTAATGATAGATGATATAAATACAGCATTACAACAAAAATGAGTTTAATAAACAACCATCTTCCTTCCGGCAATAGAATTAGCCTATAATAGCCGCTGTTAATTAAAACCACACAACCAAATAGTAATGTTAAAACAGCCGAAGGCCATGTAATACCATACCACAAACGCTTTATCATTACAACAAACTGCTGATGTAGTATTTTTTTTGCTTCGTCAGGTTGCTCGTTGGCTTCTGTATTATATATAAATAATCTGGGCAAATAAAACAAGCCGGCAAACCATGTTACCACAAAAATAATATGCAATGCTTTAAGGTATAAATACATAAAACAAGATTATCAGATAAAATATATTGCTACAATTTAAAATTTCTTTATTGGCTTTTATAATTTGTTCTTAATTAATTTTTCAATAGTTGCTACCCACAAAGTATTTGTATTTAAACAGGGAATCATAGTAAAACTTTCGCCACCGGCTTCTAAAAAAGTTTGCTTGCCTTGTTCTGCAATTTCTTCTAAAGTTTCTAAACAATCACTAACAAATGCCGGACAAACTACTAATAGTTTTTTAATTCCTTCCTTTGGCAATTCAGATAATCGCTTTGCTGTGTATGGTGTAAGCCATTTATCTCTTCCTAATCTTGATTGAAATGTTTGTTCTACTTTATTATCAGGCAATGCCAATAGTTCTGCTGTTAGTTTTGTAGTAACAAATGTTTGATGCCTATAACACTGTTGATGTGCTTTTGATGCAACAGTACAACAATCATTTACTTTCAAACAATGGCATCCGGTAATATCTCCCTTTGTAATATGTCTTTCAGGAACTCCATGATAACTGAATAATAATTTATCGAAATCGTTTTTTAAATACGGAACAATACTTTCAGATAATGCTTTAATATAATCTGGATTATTATAATATGGTTCAACGGTAGTTAATTTAAATCCGTATTTATTTTTTTTATGCACTTCGTACATATAATCAACAGCAGTTTCGTAACTACTCATTGCATAATGCGGATATAGTGGGAATAGAATTACTTCCTCTATATCTGGCATTATTTGTAATAAATTATTAAATGCAACTGTGGGATTAGGATTTCCGTATCGCATGGCTATTTCAACAGGTATATCAAATTTTTGCTGAACAACTTGTTGCAACTGCTTAGTTATTACAATTAAGGGAGAGCCATCTTTTGTCCATATTGTTTGATACGCATGTGCCGATTTGGGAGAACGAAAAGGAACTATGATTCCTTTTACTAATATTGAACGAATAATAAATGGAATATCAATTACTTTTTCATCCATTAAAAATTCATTCAAATATTTTTTAACATCTTTTATTTGGGTAGAATCAGGCGAACCTAAGTTCATTAAAATAATTCCCTTTTTAATTGTTGTTGCCATAAATGAAATGATTGCAAATGTAACAGAACAAAGATGTAGTGGTAAAGTTTATTGTCATAAAAATGTCTGTTAGCAGATAAAAAATTGTTAGAATATCGCCATTGAAAGATTTTACACTAAAGATGACAATAAAATGACAGTGGATTGATGAAAGTCATCTTTTTTCGGGCATCTAACCAAATAATTTTGTTGTAACAAAGATTTTAGAGAAATGCACTATCAGCAGTTTTTTGTAGCAGGAATTAATTATAAAAAAACCGACACATCGGTAAGAGGTGATTTTGCTATTAATAATACCCAATATCAATCATTACTTCAGAAAGCCGCTTCTATACATGTAAAAGAAATTTTTATTTTAAGCACTTGTAACAGAACCGAAATATACGGATTGGCACCCT
>JAKAJX010000200.1 GCA_021824855.1 Bacteroidota bacterium
TTATTGAATAATTAAATGCATACAATGATATCTTGGGATTATTAGTTATTATCAAATAAAACCACTGAAATTTTTTAACCGTCGAGCGGTTCTAAACTTTTCACCATCGCGTTAACAAGTAGTTTTCATTTACGCCAATTAAATAATATTTTCGTGTTGCATTTGGTTTACGCTTTGCGTAATTAAAAGGGAATCCTGTTAAATTCAGGAGCTATCCCCGTAGCTGTAAGTGTATTGTGTATAGCAACTATGGTTCATGCACAAGTAATAACAAAAGCCACTGTTTACCAACGGGAAGGCGTTATTGTACAACACAAGCCAGAAGACCTGCCTAATGCAGATTTCATTCACGGCTTTCGGGTGAAAAGCATGGAATGTAAAATGCCACTGCAGGGCAATTTATATTTCTCCGTTTTTTATTTTTCCTGAAAGCTCATTGTTCAACACAAAAAACATTTTAACAATGAGCAAAAAAATTACGCTCCTCTCTACAAGCATGTTGCTTTGTATTGTATCTTTTTCTCAAAAAAACACATTACAAAATAACGAATTAGATCCGGTTGTTGTTACTGCCAATAAAATGGAGCAGAAACAAAGCACTACCGGAAAAGTAATTACCATTATTAACAAAGAAACAATTAACAAAAATGCCGGAAAAACAATAGCACAAATACTAAACGATCAGGCAGGTATTACCATTAACGGTGCATTGAATAATTTAGGAAGTGTGCAAACTGTTTATATGCGTGGCGCCGCGAGCGGAAGAACTTTAATTTTATTAGATGGCATACCGGTTAACGATCCTTCGATGATAAATAATGAATTTGATTTGAATTTATTTTCCTTAACCGATGTAGAACGTATTGAAATTTGTAAAGGTGCTCAAAGTACTTTATATGGCAGTGATGCTATTGCAGGAGTTATTAATATTATTACTACCAAAAAAAATATTTCGAAACCTGTTAACCTTACTGCAAGCAGTTCGGGCGGCAGTTTTGCAACCTGGAAAGGGAATATGCAATTATATGGTAAAATTGGAAAACTAACGTATACCACTCGTTATTCTAAAATTATTTCACAAGGATTTTCTTCTGCGTATGATAGTACCGGTAAACATAATTTTGATAAAGATGATTATAACGGAAACAACTTAAATGCTACTATACAGTATCAAGCAACAGAAAAATTATCGGTAAAAACCTATGCTTTATATAGCGATTATACAACAGGAGCAGATGCTGGTCCATTTACCGATAAAACCAATTTCGATATTTATAATAAAAATTTTACCACCGGATTAAGCCTTACACTAAAAGAAAAAAAATACAGCATTACCGGTAATTATCAGTACAATAGTTTAAATAGAAATTATAACGATAATGCTTCTGTTATTGGCGCAACCAATTATTCGTTAAACAACTACAATAGTATTGCCCAATTTGCCGAAATATATAGCAGCATTAATTTAGGCAAGGGCTTTAGTTTATTAGCAGGAACAGATTACAGATATGGTTCTATGAACAATCAATACAATTCTGTAAGTACTTGGGGACCTTATAAAAGCAGCTTTAACGATACAGGCTTTTACCAAAACTCGTTATACAGTTCTTTGTATTATACACACCGCCATTTTACACTTGAATTGGGAGGAAGATACAATCATCACTCTCGTTATGGCAACAACTATACGTATACTTTCAATCCATCTTATACCATTAATACGCATTTTAGAGTATTTGGAAGTATTGCCTCCGGTTTTAAAGCGCCTAGCTTATATCAGCTATACGATACATATAGTGGCAACATTCATTTACAACCCGAAAAATCGGTTAACTACGAGATAGGTGTTGAACACAAAAATCAATTGCTTACACAACGTTTAGTATTTTTTTACAGAAATATAAATAACGGCATCGATTTTAATTATGTTGCTTACCAATATTTTAATTATATACAAGAAAAAGCTGCGGGCATTGAATATGAACTAAGTATTCATCCTACTAAACAACTAACTATTACCACCAATTATACTTTTCTTACTTCAAAACAAATAACCGAAAGCAGGGTAAGCTTTAATGATACTTCATACAATTATGCATTACGCCGCCCTAAACACAGCATCAACCTAACAGCAGGCTATCAATTTACTCCTACAATTTATGTAAGTGCCAATGCAAAATATGTAAGTAGAAGATATGATATTGGCGGATATCAATTACCCGATGTAGCACTTGATAGTTATTTGTTATTGGGTGCTTATGCAGAATACGATACTAAGAAGTATTTTAAATTATATATTAATTTACAAAATATTACCAATAAGAAATTTTTTGATATAAACGGATATAACAGTATTCCATTTATGTATACAATAGGTGCAGTCATTAAATTATAAAATATCATTTCTACTATACTATGCCTCATCACGAAATAAAGTACTGCTGTAAATGTTATGCAACATTCGAATGCAAGGCAGGCAATATTACCGAATGCCAATGCAGCACTATCAAGCTTTCTTTTGAAGAAAAAATATATATAGAAGATAAATACAACGACTGCCTTTGTATTGGCTGTTTACAGCAACTACAACAAGAATTTCAACTACTGAGAAAAAAGCATTTTCACTTTTAAGCTACTTATTTTCCGCATAACACAAATAAAACATGCTGCCAAGGCAGTATGTTTTTTATTTTTGGTAAAACAACTTTTATGCACTTTGATATAAACGAACTGATTACCGTATCTTTTACCCTATTTGCGGTAATAGATATTATAGGCTCTATTCCGCTACTAATTTCGTTAAAAGAAAAAATGGGCGGCATACGCAGTACTACTGCCACATTAGTATCGGGAGGGCTGATGGTTGTATTTTTATATTTTGGCAAAAGCTTTTTAAATATTTTAGGATTAGATATAAAATCATTTGCAGTAGGTGGTTCTATTGTTATTTTTTTATTAGGATTAGAAATGGTATTAGGACACGAAATTTTTAAAAGCGATAAAGATTCTCCTTCCGGAAATGTTGTTCCTATTGCATTCCCGTTAATAGCGGGTTCAGGCACTTTAACCACTGTAATGTCGCTCAAAGCAAATTTTGAAGAAGTGTATATTCTATCCGGCATATTCATTAATTTAATTGTAATTTATACCGTATTAAAATCTTTAAAATGGATAGAAAAAGGTTTGGGAAAAGCAGGATTATTGGCTATCAGAAAATTTTTTGGCGTAATACTTATAGCCATTGCCGTTAAAATATTTGGAAGCAACATTGCATCATTCGGAAAATAAAATGTATGAGAAAGCAAGCATTAACGTACGATGATATTCAACTGGTACCTTCATTTTCAACTGTTATCTCCAGAAAAAATATTAGTTTGTTTACCAAAATTTCTACTCACTATTTTTTATGTACCCCATTAGTAGCTTCGTGCATGGATACCGTGTGCGAAAGTAAAATGGCTATTAAAATGGCCGATGCAGGAGCTGTTGGATGTATTCATCGTTTTTTAACTATACCGGATCAATGTAATGAAGTACTAAAAACTGTTCAATACATTCAAGAAAATGAATTAAAAAGAAAGTGGTTAACGCTATCTGCCGATTGGAAAGAAACATACACCATTCCGGTAATGGCAGCAGTAGGTGCCAATGGCGATTTTGCAGAAAGGGCTTTGGCCTTAGTGCAAGCAGGAGTCAATATTATTTTAATTGATGTAGCACATGGCCACCATGTATTGGTAAAACAAGCTATTACTACATTAAAAAAATTATTACCTGCTACCACAGATATTATTGCAGGCAATATAGCCAGTGCCCAAGCGGCCAAAGATTTGGAAAGTTGGGGAGCCGATGGGTTACGTGTAGGCGTTGGAGGCGGTTCATTATGTACCACTCGTTTAAAAACAGGTTTTGGTGTACCCAATGTTACCTGCATTGAAGAAATTAGACCGGTAACAACTTTACCCATTATGGCCGATGGAGGTATTAGAACAAGTGGCGATATTGCTAAAGCTTTGGCATTAGGTTCGCAAACCGTTATGCTTGGCTCTTTAATTGCAGGAACAAAAGAATCGCCCGGACAAATAATTGAAAAAAATAATGGATTATTTAAACGTTATCGCGGAGCAGCTTCATTAGAAACAAAAATGGCACACCAACAAGAACAGAGAAATGTTGAAGGCGAATCTACCGTTATTCCTTTTAAAGGTGGTGTTAAGTTTGTATTACAAGGATTATTGGATGGACTACGCTCTGCCCTATCCTATGGTGGTGCAAATAATTTACAAGCATTTAATCCCGATTATGTAATTGTAACCAATGCAGGATTAACCGAAGCTAAACCACATTTATTATAGTTAAGTTGCGATGATACCTTAAAACATAAAAGCAATATTTGTAAGTAAATTATTATTCTTTTTTTACTGCCAATTAATACATTCAGCAGCTTATATCTTAACACAACTTTCATAGCTTATATTTGCACTTTCGGTCTCGTAGTACAATGGATAGTATAAGGGTTTCCGAAGCCCCAGATTCAGGTTCGATTCCTGACGAGACCGCCACCATATCATTCTTTCAATTACAACCATTATTTACAAAAAAATATCTAACTCACCATTGCTTAAACCTTAATGTGCAAAACCACACATAAATCATATATTGTAAAGAAATTTTAATATTATCCGCTTTCTGATTAAACAACTTGTATTTATTGTCCAACTTTTTTCTCGAATATTTTTTTGAAATAAATCTCTTTTCGTCCCAATTCATATATATAATTTGGTCTATAATTAGTTATGTAGACCAACTCCCAACCATTTTCTTTCATAAAGTTTAAGGCATCAATATCGCTCTTAAAAGTTTCAACTTTTTTTAATTTTCTAATTTCTAAAGAATCAAAAGCAGAAGTATAAAAAATAGTACTATCGCCTATGTGCAGTTTTAAATTATCATTCTTTATATCCTCTTCTTTTTCTTTAGCAAGGTATGTGGTTACATTATAATTTACAATATCTTTCAACTTTTTGTTGTGCTTTTAGATTAGCTGTAATAACCAAAAAGCAAGCGAGTGTTATAATTTTCATTTCTTTCTTATTAGTTTATTATATAATGTCTTGAACATAAAAATAAAATTATGATTTTATTTCTTTAATCGCCCCCAAGTTTAAAGCTCCTTTTATATAAAGCCAATACAGCGTGCTACACTTTGCCAGGAAGCAACCTTAACTTGCAAAACCTGATGCAAATCATATACTATAAAGAAATTTTGCATTTCTTTGTGTTAGCTTTTAAAAAATTTTACATTGTTACAATTACCTTTGCAGTTGAGATGAAAAAATTTATTGTAGCCATAATAGCCATTCTTTACATTACTTCTTCTACAGGAGCAACAGTGCATGTTCACTACTGTATGGGCAAATTGGTAGAAAAAAAAGTATGGCAAAACAATAATAATAAGTGCAGTAAATGTGGAATGTCTTATTCAAAAAGTATTAAAAAAAGTTGCTGCAAAGACGAACACAAAGAAATAAAAATAAGTAAAGATCAAAATAGCTCAACTAATTTTCTTACAAGCATACAACCTTCTTTCGAAGCTATTTTCACAACTTTTAGTGCGTTTTCAATTGCAGAGTTTGCTACCATCAGCGGAAAAAAACCTACTACCAATTCTCCCCCAAAATATTGTAAAACGGCAGTTTATATTAAAAACTGTTCTTTTTTAATTTAGATTTTATCAATAAATAATCAGCCGGACAATGCGTATTGTCGGGCATTTTGCATTTATACTTTCCGTATTTATTATTTATATTAACCATTAAAATT
>JAKAJX010000214.1 GCA_021824855.1 Bacteroidota bacterium
GTCGGCTGCCCAAACAAAATCGTGTATATTTTCTCCTTTAAAATACCAGGTATTTTCTGAAGAATTATTAGTAATAATTTTTGTGCCGGTAGCTGCATAACCATAGCCAATTTGATTAGGGTTTTGCAATATGCCGGTAGCTGCTACTACATAGTTTTTATCAATAGAAATTTTTACATCATAATCTCCCCAAACACCATAAAATTCTCTTGCTACGTAAGGATTAGCATTCCATCCCTGATAATCGTACTCAACCATTTTAGGATACCATTGGCTCATACTATATCTAATTCCTTCGGCATTATCTCTTCCGCTTCTGCGAATTTGAATGGGCACTTGTGCTTTAAAAGCTACTTCTACCAATGTTTTTGTATGTGGCAGAATTGGCTTTTGCAGTTTCACTTCTACAATAGTTTCGTGATAAATAATACGCTGTTCAGCTCCATTTACTTTTATATATTCTACACTATCATAACCAATTTCCGAAGGCAATAATTTACTAATTCTATCTTTTACTCTAGGATCCCAATCAAGTTCTTCTTCTCCATTTCTCATCGTATGCACTATCTTTCCCATCTCTCTGCTTCTAATATCCATCTCACTTCCGGGCTGAAAAGCATTCCAATATAAATGCATGAAAATAGCATTGAGCGTATCGGGAGAATTATTGATATAGTCAATTTTTTCGGTGCCCGAGAATTGATTGTTTACCACATTCATTTTAACATCAATAACATACTTGATGTGTTGTTGCCAACGTTCCGGCTGGGCTTGTAAGAATGATAAAAAGCAGCACAAGCATAGTAGTAAAAAAATTCTTATTTGGGTTTCTTTCATAACATACTATTTGAAATCAATTTTATCTGATATTGGTATTTATTTTCCTTCAATAACAATAACAATTTCACCTTTTACAACTTTGGCAGAAAAATGTTTTTTTACTTCTTCCAAAGTGCCTCTATAGTTTTCTTCAAATAATTTGGTTAATTCTCTCGATACAGCACATTTTCTATTAGCTCCAAAATGTATTATCAAATCGTCTATGGTTTTCAATAATCGCATAGGACTTTCATACAAAATAATTGTTCTTTCTTCTTCTGCCAATTGCTTTAACAATGTTTGACGTCCTTTTTTAATAGGCAAAAATCCTTCAAACACAAATCTGTTAGTAGGAATACCACTATTTATTAAAGCAGGTATAAAAGCTGTAGCTCCGGGTAAACATTCTACTTTAATACTTTGTTTAATGCATTCGCGTACCAATAAAAATGCAGGATCAGAAATGCCGGGAGTTCCTGCATCTGTAATTAAGGCAAAAACTTTTCCTGCTTGCATTTGAGCAACTAAATGTGTAGTTATTTGATGCTCGTTATGCTGATGATATGGCGAAAGTGGTTTTTGAATTTGATAATGTTGTAATAATTTATTAGAAGTTCTTGTATCCTCGCACAGAATAACATCTACACTTTGCAAAATCTCTAAAGATCGCAGTGTAATGTCTTTTAAATTTCCAAGTGGCGTTGGAACAAGATATAACATACAAAAAGTTATAAATAAGTTGAAGGCATTATTTTATTTCAAACTATACCTTAGTATTGCAATAGCAGTTTAATTAATCATTTCTATTTCGTAAAATTCCATTATTGGATTAGCCAATAATTTTTTACTCGCTTCTTCTGCAATTGCTTTTGCCTGATTTTCTGTTGCTGCTTCAATTTGCAAAGTAATGTGCTTACCTACTCTCACATCTTCAATTGAAGTTATTCCCAAATTTTTTAATCCACCTAAAACAGCTTTTCCTTGCGGATCTAATAAATTTTTTAAAGGCATTACTTTAATCTGTACATTAAAAGTCATGTTATTATTTTTATAAAGATGATTGTACTTTTTTACGAAACACCAAAGATACTAGTACATAAGTTATAAAGCTAATTGGAACAGCCATCCAACCTACCCAAAAAGCACTAATAAGCGTTACAAACAGTATAATTATAAATGGCATTGTATTTTTTAATGAAAATTCTTTAAACTTTAATGCCAGCATGGGCAATTTTGTAATCATTAGATAGCTAATTATACAAATTACCATATACCAAAACCACTTATTTTGCAATAACTGTATTTGCCAATTGGAATTCGAAAACCAGTAAATAAGTGGAAAAGAGGCAATTAATAAGCCGGCAGCAGGAATGGGCACACCCTTAAATTCGTTTGCTTGTGTGGTATCAATATTAAATCGTGCTAAGCGATATGCACCGGCACAAGGGATAATTAAAGCAGGCAAAAGCCATCCAACAGTTACATCTAACCCATTTACCTGAGAAGCAAAAGATAATCGGAGAAATTGATAGATAATTAATCCGGGAGCAACTCCAAAACTTACCATATCGGCTAATGAATCTAATTGTTTTCCCATATCAGAAGGAGCTTTTAATAATCTTGCAAAAAAACCATCAAAAAAATCTATTACTGCGGCAATGCCAATAAATACACTTGCCCAATAAATTTTTTGAGGTATTGCTATAGTTTGCTCGCCCGATGCATCAATACTAACCGTTAAACCTGTTTGCATAATAGTAATAATTGCCAAACACCCGAAAAACAAGTTTAGTAAAGTAATAATGTTAGGAATTTGTTTTATCATTTTGCCAATCGTTATTTTCTTTTCATTAAAGATTCTATCTCATCTGTGGAGATAGGAATATTTTTCATTAAATCTATGTTACCATTTTTGGTAATCCATATATTATTTTCTATTCTAATGCCCATTTGTTCCTCTTCAATATAAATTCCGGGTTCTACTGTAAATACCATTCCTGCTTCAATAGGTTCCGTTCTTGTTCCTACATCGTGTACATCAATTCCTAAATGATGAGAAATACCATGATACAAATATTTTCGGTAAGCCCTATTTTCTTTGTCTTCGTTTTTTACATCTACTTTTGTAAGTAATCCAATTTTTATAAATTGCTTTGTTGCTTCGTCGCCAACTTTTTCAGTATAATCAACAATTGAAATTCCCGGTTTTAATAATGCTTTTGCATAATTATGTAAATGCAAACATGCATTATATACTTCTTTCTGGCGTTTAGTATATTTCCCGTTTACTGGAACAGTTCTGGTTAAATCGGCACAATAGTTACCATATTCGGCACCAAAATCCATCAAAACTAACTCACCGTCTTTGCATTCCTGATTATTACTTACATAATGTAGGGTTCTGGCTCTATCGCCCGATGCTATTATGCTTGAATAGGCTTCACCGGTAGCACGATTACTTAAGAAACTATGCATTATTTCCGCTTCAATTTCATACTCAAAAATGCCTGGTTGTATACAGGTTAATAATTTTTTGAAAGTAAGCTCGGTAATATCAATAGCTTTTTGAATAACTTCTATTTCTTCTTTGGTTTTAACGGCTCTAAGGGTTTTTAAAATTTTTGCAGCTCGTTGAAATTGGTGTAAAGGATATTTTATTTTCATTTCTTCTGCAAACCGATATTCTCGTGTTTGGATTGAAGTAGATTTTCTGTCATTCTCATTGGTATCTAAGTAAATATTGTTTGCTAAATGAATCCACTGTTGCAATAACGCATCTAAACTATCTAACCAAACTATTGTTTCAATTCCCGAAATTTTCTTTGCTTCTTCCATTCGCAATCGTTTCCCATCCCATTTTTCTTTTAACTCATTGGGCCTAACCAATACCAATACTTCTCTATATTTTTTATCGGGATTATCGGGAAATAAAATAACCATTGTATCTTCTTGTTCAATTCCACATAACCAATACAAATCACTATTCTGCTTAAACTTATGAATTGCATCGCCATTCGATGGCCATTCGTCATTACTTACAAAAATAGCAATACTATTGGATTGCATTTGATGAGTAAATCTTTTTCGGTTATTGATGAAGATATTGGGATTGAGTGTGAGATATTTCATAATGTATTATTTGACTTCTGCAAGATAGGATATTTGATAGTTTTCTTATGAAGATGAACTGTATAAAAAATAGATAAATAAAGTAGCTGATAAAAATGAAGCCTATTTTATAAAAAGCTTTTATTAAAATGAAGTGGCAGTAAAAAATTAGATTGAGGTATAACATAAACTTGTCCCTCTTTTCCGCCCAAAATTAATTTAATAGGATGCTTAAATCTTGTTTCATATTCTACTAATGCTTGTCTGCACATGCCACATGGCGAAACCGGCTGATAATTATAACTATCCTTACCATAATTATAGTAGCTAATTGCCATTGTAATAACATGCGCTTCAGGAAATTGTGTGGCAGCCGCTGCAAGTAATGTTCGTTCGGCACAAATACCTATAGGATAACTGGCATTTTCTTGATTGGTACCAAGCATAAATTCTCCATTACTTAATACTGCTGCTGCACCAACCATAAAATGCGAGTAGGGTGCATATGCTTTTAATGCTACATCTTTTGCTTGTTGCAGTAAAGCCGCATCGTCTATTGATAAATCAGCAGAAGAGGTATATACTTCAAACATGAATTCAAATTGCTTATACTGCATGGCTATTATAATTAGAAGAATAACGATTCTTTATAAGAAATAGTATAAACTATAAATCTATTGGACATAAATACCTTGATAGATTACAACATACCTATTACTTACTATTTAATAGCCGAAAATATACGTTTCCATCTGGGCAGTCCTTTATCCCAACTAAACCAAATTAATGAAGCTTTTCCTACAACATGAGTTTCGGGAACAAAACCCCAGAATCTGCTATCTTGGCTACGATGCCTATTATCACCCATCATCCAATAATAATTGTATTTAGTGGTATAGGCAGTAGTTTCTTTTCCATTAATAAAATATTTGCCATTAACTTCTTCTAACTTATTGCCTTCATATACGGTAATTAACCTTCTATAAAGTGGCATTGTAGTAGTATTTAATGATAATACATCTCCTTTTTTAGGAATTTTAATAGGACCAAAATTATCGGTACTCCATGGATACTGCGTATCATCAAAAGGAAAAGTTAATCCTCTCAACGTATCTAAATAACGTGTTATTTGTTGTACATTGGATTGCTTTTTTGCTTTTTCTGCTTCAGCCGCTGTCATATTAATTACATAAGTATTAGGCCTGCTGTCAATAGTTCTAATTTGGTCTTTCGGATTATCTATATCAATACCCAAATCATTCTTCAAAAAATCTTCATTAAAGTTTGCTTTAGTAGTAACAAGATATTCTGTTTGAGAAGAAGGAGCCACAAAAGCGGGTTTGCCGTTTACAAATAAATAACTTCCTTTAACCTCAATTGTATCGCCGGGCATTCCGGTGCAACGTTTAATATAATTATCGGTTTTATCGTAAGGATGTACTAATATTTCGTGTTCGGCAAATAGTTTTTCTCTGCTTCCTCCATAGGTCAATCGTAAAATATCATAATAAGGTTGAGCACTAAAATACCCTTCTTCATTAATAATTGTATCGCCTGCAGGGAAATTAAAAACAACTACATCATTACGCTTAATTTGGGTAAAACCCGGCAAACGCTTATATGGTATTTGTATAAGTTTGGTATAAGAAGGCGTTGTTTGAGAGAAAGGCATGGTATTGTGTACAAATGGAAATGACAAAGGCGTTGTAGGAATACGAGGGCCATAACTCATTTTACTTACAAATAAAAAATCGTTCACCAATAATGTTTTTTCCATACTACCTGTAGGAATTACGTAAGCCTCAAAAACAAATGTTCTGATAATGGTTGCTGCTACCACTGCAAATACCAGTGCATCAATCCATTCACGAGAAA
>JAKAJX010000094.1 GCA_021824855.1 Bacteroidota bacterium
TCAAATGCTTTTTGATTGCAGATAGCTGCGTGCCCATCAACACGGGTGATATACACCAGTTTATTGGGGAATAACTGATTTAGTTTTTCGTTGGTTGGATAAGATTTACCCGGCCATTTGTTTTGATCCCATCCTCTTCCCAGAATCCATTTTTCATCGGGATGTGCAGCAGCAAAGGCTTTCAGTCGTTCTATAACTTCATCAAAACTTTTTGAATCGTATAAATCTGCGGTAAATAATTCATTGCCATATCCAACAAAATGAGCATGTGCATCAATGAATCCGGGATACACGAATTGATTATGTGCATCAATTTTTTGTTTGCCGGTATATGTGGTAAGAATAGATTTGTTGCTGCCCACTGCAATAATTTTTCCGTTTTTTATTGCCATAGCTTCTGCTGTGGCAAATGTTGCGTCGACTGTGTAAATTTTTGCATGATAAATAATTAAATCGGCAGGTTGTGGCTTTTTCCAAGCAATAGTTGTAAGAATGCCAATGGCAATTATTAATTTTCTCATAGAATAAAAGTAGAAAATTCGATGATAGAAAAACTGAATAAATGAGGAATGAAAATTATCGTTGCTCAATAATGTGGGTAAAATCTACTATTCAATCTCTTTATTTCAACAAATCGCAGGGCTTTAATCCGGTATGTTTTTTAAATGCTGCTGAAAAATGGGAGATAGAGGAATAGCCCAGTAAAGAGGAAACATCGGTAACGCTTAAGCTTTTTTCGTACAATAAATATTTGGCATGTTCCATTCTTTGTTGCTGATAAAAATCAAAAATAGTGGTACCAAAAATTTCTTTAAATCCTTTTTTTAAGTAGCACTCGTTCATGGCAACTTTTCTGCTTAATTCTTTAATAGTTAGTGGGTCGCCAATATGTTGTAATAAAATTTCTTTTGCTTGGTAAATTTGTTCTTTACTTCTATCGTCGGTTAAAAATTTGCAGGAAAAATTTTCTTCTTTTTCATCTAATAAACAATCTAAGCTATACAGTAAAAGTTCATGCACTTTAGAGTTAATAAAAATATTTTCTAATGCACCATTATAACTGTGGTTCAACAAAGCATCTAAAACATTTCTAGATTTTAAGCAAATAGGAAATATTTTAGTAAACGAGTTAGGACTTTTAAATGCTAATACCTCATCTTTTCTGTTGCTTAATTTAACATTATGCGTAAACTGATGTAAAAAAGTAGCGGTAAAATGAAAATTAAATACATCAACAGTTGGATATTGTCCTTTGCAATTAGCAGTAGGTAAACTTCCGCAGGCAACACAAACTTTATCCGAGCAATATCTATTTCCGGTAGTGCAAAAGCGTAATTCTAAATAATTTTCTTTCGGTTTCGATTCGTTAAAATGATATACCAGCATACCGGTATCTTCTGCAACCCAAGGATGTTGGGCAAAGTATCTGCGAATATTGTACTGAATAGAGCCCGGAATGTTTTGTTTTTTATTGTACAACAAATCCATACTTGGTTCAATACCTTCTTTGTGTGCAGTTTTTAATATGTCTAAAGTTTTTATCATTTCGTAAAAAGCAAAATTAATGTATCTACACATAATTTCAAAGTCATACTATTGTCAATTTACTTCAATGTAGGTTAACAAATTAGCGTTCAAATTGTTCGCATTTTTGGTGGAAAAATTGGCAAAACATAAAGCCAAAAGCCATTCTATTTTCCTTATCTTCGCCCACTTCTTAAGAATAATCAAATTCAAGACAGATAAGTATTTTATGAGTGAAGAACAATTAAAAAGCAATGAGGCACAAAATAAAAATTATGGTGCCGATAGTATTCAGGTTTTAGAAGGATTAGAAGCTGTTAGAAAAAGGCCTGCCATGTATATTGGCGATATTAGTGTAAAAGGATTACACCATTTAGTGTATGAAGTAGTGGATAATAGTATTGATGAAGCTTTAGCAGGTTATTGCAAAAATATATTTGTAACTATTCATGAAGATAACTCCATTACAGTAAAAGATGATGGTCGCGGTATTCCAACTGCTATGCATACCAAAGAAAAAAGAAGTGCATTAGAAGTTGTAATGACGGTATTGCATGCCGGAGGTAAATTCGATAAAAATACCTATAAAGTATCCGGAGGTTTACATGGTGTGGGCGTAAGCTGCGTAAATGCACTTAGCGAAACTTTGCATGTAACTGTTGAGCGAGAAGGAAAAATATTTGAGCAAGAGTATCATGCCGGTACTCCTAAATATGCCGTTAGAGAAATAGGTGTAAGTAATAATACAGGCACTACTGTTCGCTTTTGGCCCGATGCTACTATTTTTCAAACTACTGTATACAATAAAGACATTTTGGAAGGAAGATTAAGAGAATTATCTTACCTCAATAAAAAAATAAGTATTACACTAACCGATTTAAGAGAAAAGCAAGAAGATGGTTCGGCTTACACAAAAGTATTTTATAGCGAAGGTGGTATTGTAGAATTTGTAGAAATGCTGGATGAAAACGGTAAACGAAGTTCATTAATTGCCAAAACCATTTATGTTGAAGGGTTAGACGAAACCACCAATGTAGCAGTTGAAGTAGCAATGACCTACAACAACGATTTTAAAGAACATATTTTCTCTTATGTAAACAATATCAACACCATTGAAGGTGGTACACATGTTACCGGCTTTAGAAGGGCTTTAACTCGTGTATTTAAAAGTTATGGCGATAAAGAAGGCTTATTTGAAAGAGCTAAAGTAGAAGTAGAAGGCGATGATTTTAGAGAAGGTTTAAGTGCCATTATCTCTGTAAAAGTTCCGGAGCCTCAATTCGAAGGACAAACAAAAACCAAATTAGGTAATAGCGAAGTAAGTGGAGTAGTAGAAACTACGGTAAGTAGAGTATTACAAGCATACTTAGAAGAAAATCCGCGTGAAGCAAAAAATGTTATCTCTAAAATTGTTTTAGCGGCGCAAGCACGTGTAGCAGCCAAAAAGGCCAGAGAATTGGTACAACGTAAAACAGTATTAAGCGGAGGTGGCTTGCCGGGTAAATTGGCCGATTGTAGCGAACGTAATCCTGAAAGATGTGAAATATATTTAGTAGAGGGAGATTCTGCAGGAGGCACTGCAAAACAAGGCCGAGATAGAAGCTATCAGGCTATTCTTCCATTGCGAGGTAAAATTTTAAATGTTGAAAAAGCAATGGAACATAAAATTTATGAAAACGAAGAAATTAGAAACATATTTACTGCAATGGGTGTAACTATTGGAACACAGGAAGATCCAAAAGCTTTAAATATTTCTAAACTTAGGTATCATAAATTAATTATTATGACTGATGCCGATGTAGATGGATCTCATATTGCAACGCTTATTCTTACTTTCATTTTTAGGTATATGAAAGAATTGGTTGAACAAGGATATGTTTATATTGCTCAACCTCCTTTGTATTTGGTTAAAAAAGGAAAAGAACAAGCCTATGCTTATTCCGAAGAACAAAGAAAATTTTTAATAGAAAAAATTGGTGCAGGGAAAGATGATAGTGTTATAACCCAACGCTATAAAGGGTTAGGTGAAATGAATGCCGATCAATTATGGGAAACTACAATGGATCCGGCACGCAGAACTTTAAAAAGAGTTACCATTGAAAGTGCTGCCGAAGCCGATAGAGTATTTAGTATGCTTATGGGCGATGAAGTGGCACCAAGAAGAGAGTTTATTGAATCGCATGCCAAATATGCAAAAATTGATGTATAACGATGTGGATTAATTTTAATCTGCTCATTTCTTAAAATAACAAAAAAAGCTTAGTTTGTGTAAGCTTGATAGAAAAATTTATTTAATAACCGGATTTCTAAACGGAAATCGAAAATTTAATGATTATGGATACTTCAAAAATGATTAAAGCATATTGCCTAAAAACAAAAGAAAAAAATGTACCCATGCACGATGCAGTAGTTACTAAAACTGCAAAAGGCGGATATATGGCTTCTGGTAACGATGGCAAAGGAAATAAAATGGCTGCAATTTTAAATGAAGCTAAGGCTTTACAAGCTATTGCAGACGGAGTTGCTAAAAAAGGATTTTAATAGGTAGAAAATAAATAGTTCTTTAAAAGTTCGGTATTTTATATCGAACTTTTTTTATGGCTTTACTGCAACAGCACGATGTATTTTTTGTAAAAATTGATGCATTTCACTCATATTCTTTATTGGCTCTACTACTAATAAAAAATTTTTGGCAACTTGTTTTAATCGTGCTTTGTTGGTGCCGGTTTGTAAAAATTGTAGAATATTTTTAAAAGTATCCGATTCGAAATAGGGCGAATCGTTTTTATTAATGAAATAGCAACGCATTATTTCATCTTTTAAGCTCATTTTTTCAAAGCCCAAATCAACAGCCAGCCAACGGCATCTTACTGTAATAAACAAATCGTCTACTTCTTTTGGCATAGCACCAAATCTGTCAACCATTTCTGAATGAAAGTGTAGAAGTTCATCTTCCTTTTCACAATTATCTAATCGGGAGTATAGCGATAATCTTTCAGTTATATTTTCAACATAACTATCCGGAATTAAAATTTCTAAATCGGTATCAATAGTACAATCATTCACAAAATCATCTTGCTTGCTAATTTCTTCTTTAAATAAATCTTTAAAATCTTTTCTTTTCAATTCACGAATGGCTTCGTCTAAAATTTTCTGATACATTTCAAATCCAATTTCTGCCATAAAACCACTTTGCTCTCCGCCCAACATATTTCCGGCTCCTCTAATATCTAAATCACGCATAGCAATTTGAAAGCCACTGCCTAAATCGCTAAACTGCTCTAAGGTTTGTAATCTTTTTCTCGAATCGGTTGGTAAAGTACTTAAAGGCGGTGCTAATAAATAGCAAAATGCTTTTTTATTACTGCGGCCAACTCTGCCTCTTAACTGATGTAAATCGCTTAATCCAAAATGATGTGCATTGTTAACGATGATAGTATTTACATTCGGAATATCTACACCACTTTCAACAATATTTGTACAAACAAGTACATCATATTTTTTATCAATAAAATCTAAAATTTTTTCTTCTAATTGATCGCCTTCCATTTGTCCGTGAGCAAAGGCAATGCTTAAATCTGGACAAAGGCTTTGTATTAGTGTACACATTTCGGCCAAACCTTGTACTCTGTTATGAATGAAGAAAACTTGTCCACCTCTTTCTGTTTCAAAATAAATAGTATCCCGAATAAAATCGTCGTTAAATACTTGTACTTCTGTTTGAATGGGTTGCCTGTTGGGCGGTGGGGTATTAATGATTGATAAATCTCTTGCACCCATTAAGCTAAACTGTAAAGTACGTGGAATAGGTGTGGCAGTAAGTGTTAGCGAATCAACATTTGTTTTTAGCAGCTTTAGTTTTTCTTTATGTGCTACACCAAATTTTTGTTCTTCATCAATTACCATTAATCCTAAATCTTTAAACTTTACATCTTTACCCAATAAGCCATGTGTACCAACTATAATATCAATTTTTCCTTCGGTTAATTTTTGTAGTGTTAATTTTTTTTCTTTGGATGATTTGAATCGATTAATATAATCAACCGTTACAGGAAAATTTTTAAAACGTTCTTTAAATGTTTGGTAATGCTGATAGGCTAATATAGTTGTAGGAACAAGTATGGCAGCTTGTTTGCCATCGCAACAGGTTTTAAATGCTGCACGAATAGCAATTTCTGTTTTACCAAAACCAACATCACCACAAACCAATCTATCCATTGGCGATGGAGATTCCATATCTTTTTTTACATCGGCAGTTGCTTTACTTTGGTCGGGAGTATCTTCATAAATAAAACTTGCTTCTAATTCGGTTTGCATGTAATTATCGGGTGCGTGTTGAAAGCCTTGTTGTGCTTTACGTTGAGCATATAGCTTAATTAAATCGAACGCAATTTCTTTTACTTTGGCTTTTGTTTTTTCTTTTAATTTGTTCCAAACATCGCTACCTAATTTATTTATTTTGGGAACTGTGCCTTCCTTTCCTGTGTATTTCGATATTTTATGTAATGAATTAATATTTACATATAAAATATCACTGTCTTTATAAATAATTCTAACTGCTTCTTGTAATTTTCCATTCAACTCAATCTTTTGTAATCCGCTGTAGGTGCCCACTCCATGATCTATATGCGTAACAAAATCTCCGGGTTGTAAGTCTCGTAAGGTTTTTAAAGTAAGTGCTTTATTTTTACTAAAAGCTTGTTTAATTTTATATTTATGGTATCGTTGAAATATTTGATGATCGGTATAACAAATAACTTTTAAATCTTCGTCAATAAATCCTTCGTGTATAGAAGTAGCAACGGGTATAAACTGTATTTCGGTAGCTAAATCGGTAAAAATGCTATGTAATCTTTCTAATTGTTTTACTTGTTCTGCAAAAATGTATATTCCAAAACCTGCCGCTTCATGGGCTTTTAAATCTTTTATTAATAAATCGAATTGGCGATTGAAGGATGGTTGTATTTTGGTATTAAATTCAATTTCAAAATTTGAAAGATGAGGTTTGTAACCAAATTCTATAATATGGCGTAATTGAATTTGCCGTTCTATGGTTGCAACGGGAACAAAATCATTTATTGAAACATCTTTCCAAATTTTAGTATCATCTTCCTCCTCATTTTCTTCGGTTTGTTGGGTAGCATTGATTTTTATTCTTTCTAAAAACAATCCCAAGTCTTCTTCTTGTGTTTCAATTTTTTCTTTAATAACATCCCAATCTTTTAACCAAATCACTGTGTTTTTAGGAAGAAATTCAAGAAGGGTAACTTTTTCTCCGCTTTCAAATTGCGTTTCAATATTTGGAATAATTGAAACCTGTAATAGCTTTCTTTCGCTTAACTGTGTTTCTGGATTAAAAATGCGAATACTATCCACTTCATTTCCAAACAATTCAATACGATATGGTTTTTCGTTTCCAAAAGAATAAATATCTAAAATGCCACCACGTAATGCAAATTGACCGGGTTCGTAAACAAAATCTGTTCTTATAAATCCGTACATCACAAACAATTCCAAAATGCTGTCAACATTAATTGTATCATTAGTTTTAATGGAAATAATATTGCTGCTTAGCGTTTTAGGTAATACTACTTTTTCAAACAAAGCTTCAGGATATGTAACAATTATTTTTTTATTACCACCAACAGAAAGTTTGGTTAACATTTCTGTTCTTAGCATTACATGCGATGAATTAAGTAAGCGAAAGTTTTTTCTGTTTTTAAATGAAGAAGGGAAATAAAAAAGATCGAGTGCCGATGTTAAGTTTTCTAAAGTGTTATGAAAGTAAGCTGCATCTTCTGCATCGTTCAAAACAATTAAATGATTGAGATTTTGTATTTGCGGATGATTGAAAATACTTGTTACCACAAATTCCGAACTACTTCCTTGTAAATTTTTGAGATATATTTTTTGCGTATCGGCAATAGAAAGCCTGTCCGCTAATTGAAAAAGACGGGGAGAAGACTGATAATTTTCCAAAAGCACATTCACATTCATAATCTGCCATGCAAATATAAAATATCATTGCATTGTAACGCAATTATTAATTAATAAATAGCATAAGCATCTTGTTTAATGTCAATTTTGGTAATACTATTGTTATTTACTTTAACCGGTGCTATATTATTTTTTGCATCAAAAGTATTGGCGTAAAAAAAACCTTTTACCTTTAAAAAAACAGAATAATCACCCGTAGGTAGCGATAGTATAAAGTATCCTTTTTTGTTAGAAACTGTTTTGGCAAGAAGTTTTGAGTTTACGGCTGTGTAAAAACCCGATTCTGATAGTTTTGATGTATTAGTAATATTTGTTAATTCAAAAATATAGATTGTGTCTGACAGTGGTTGCGTTGGTAATGGTTGAATATTGGGAGCCGGCATTTGATTTCCCGAAATGGTATAAACAAATCCTTCTATTCCTTGAACTATTGATGCTGAACGATGTTTTTTAATAGGTGCACATGCAATAAGCAATAATAAAAAACAAAGTATGTGAAAAATATTTTTTTTCATACCGCAATTTATAAGTTGAAAGTATCTAATTTACAAAAAATTTATATTGAACTAAAATTGTACTTATGGTTAAAAGAAGCTTATGGGCTTTAATTTTACTGTTTACGAACTATACTATTTATGCTCAATCTGTAATAAACCATGTTGCATTAAATAAAACTGCACAGCAATATGCAGCAATAGAAAACAGCAATTATTATAAAGCGTTGCAATTAGCAAAGCAAAAAGGTTGGGCAATTGCTTTTACAACCAAGAGTGGAACAGAAGTACAATTAGTAGGTATAGATGAATTAGGAAAACCCCAGTATTTAGCAACACACAATAATATTATTGCAGCAGCTACCACTAATGCCAATCTTTTATGGCCAAATGGTTCATCGGGATTAAACTTATCAGGTGCATCTAATTCCATTAAAGGGAAATTAGCTATTTGGGATGGTGGTTCGGTATTAAATACCCATGTTGAAATGAACGGAAGAGTTTTGCAAAAAGATAATCCTACTTCTGTCAGTAATCATGCAACACATACTTCGGGTACTATGATTGCATTAGGTGTAAATCCTATTGCAAAAGGTATGGCTTTTGGTGCTCAGCAATTAATTGCTTATGATTATAATAATGATGTTTCGGAAATGAGTACAGAAGCTCCGAATTTGTTGTTATCTAATCATTCGTATGGTTATTTGGCCGGTTGGTATTATGATGGAACGAATTGGATATGGGAAGGCGATATTAATGTTAGTAAAACAGAAGATTATGGTTTTGGCTATTACGATATTAATGCTCGCATGTTCGATTCTATCGCCTATCTCTCCCCATACTATTTAATTTGCATGTCTGCAGGTAATCAACGAAATTCTAATGGGCCGGCAGTTGGAGATGCCTATAAATATTATGATAGTGCCCATAACTTAGTTTCTGGGGTACGTGCTTCGGGTATTAGTAATAACGATACTTATGGAACTATTGCCTATACACAAAATGCCAAAAATATTTTAGATATTGGGGCAGTTAGTGGTATTCCGTTAGGATATAATAATAGTAATGATGTAGTAATGAGTAATTTTAGTGGTTGGGGACCAACCGATGATGGCAGAATTAAACCCGATGTGGTTGCAGATGGCGTAAATGTTACATCAAGTATTGCAACATCCAATACAGCGTATGCTACCTACAGTGGCACATCTATGGCTGCACCCAATGCAACAGGCTCTTTGTATTTAGTGCAAGAATATTATAATAAGCTACATCCTAATTCTTTTATGCGTTCTTCTACCTTAAAAGGTTTGGCAATTCATACAGCCAATGAAGCAGGCTTATTCCCCGGCCCGGATTATCAATTTGGTTGGGGATTGTTAGATGTGAAAAAAGCTACAGATGTAGTTACATCTTCTTTTAATCAGCAATCAGATACCATTGTTGAAAGTATTTTAAATAATGGAGCTACTTATACATTAAACATTACCGCATCGGGTAAAGGTTCATTAGTAGCTACCTTAACTTGGATAGATCCGCCAATTGCACAATTGCCAATTAACTCGGCTGTTTTAAATAATACAGCACCCAGGTTGGTAAACGATTTGGATATGAGGATAAAGCAAGGAAATAATACCTACCAGCCATGGATTTTAGATCCGGCAAATCCGGCTAATGCAGCTAAAAAAGGCGATAATTATTTAGATAATGTTGAGAAAATTCAAATTGATAGTGTTATTCCCGGTAAAACATATTCCATAACAATAACCAATAAAGGAAATTTGCAAAGAGGCACACAAGCATTTTCTTTAATAGTAAGTGGAATTGGCGGAAGTACTTACTGCAATTCCACTTCCACCAATAATACAGGAACAAGAATAGATAGTGTAGCTTTTGGTGGTATTACCAATAAAAATACATCGGCACATAACAATTATTCCGACTTTACCAATTTAACCGCTAATATTCAACCAAATCAAACTATTCCCATTAGTATAAAAGTGAATAGTTCGGATGGAAGTTCTGCCACACGAAAGTTGAAAGTATTTATTGATTATAATAATAATGGAAGTTTTAACGATCCGGGCGAAATGGTAGCAAGTAATGTAGTTACTGATAACTCGATTAATGGTGTGGGTGGAATATTTACTGCTAATATTGCAACTCCTTCAGGATTGAAAATAGGTAATTATACCATGATGCGTATAGTGGTAAGAGATAGTGCTGCTGCTGCTGATTCTGCCACTGCTTGTGGTAATTATGCCAATGGCGAAACGCAAGATTATCGAATTCAATTTGTTCCTCCTACTAACGATATTGCTGTTGTAAGTGTGGTTGCTCCTTCTGTTGGTTCATGTGCTAATAATTCGCAGTTTTTAATAATAGCTATACGGAATAATGGTTCTGCCGACCAAACTAATATTCCTTTAACAGCCACAATTAAAAATGGCAATACCACAGTTGCAAGTTTTAATGCGGCTTATCCGGGTACCATTGCTGCCGGTAGTATAGAAAATTATGTTTTTCAAAATCCATTTAATAGTATTCCGGGAACTTCATATAATATTACAGCCACTGCCAATTTATCTGCCGATCAAGATATCACCAATAATTCAATATCTGCCAATGTAACTATTGCAGGTATGCCTGCTGCACCAAGTGGCAAGGGAGAAATTTGTTCCGGAACTGCCTATTTAAGTGTTACAAATAGCGATTCTGCTTCTAACTATTTTTGGTATATTTCAAATACTGCTCCAACAGCTTTTGGTGGTGGATTAACAACATCTACCTCTAATATTACTTCAAATAGTACTTATTATTTACGAAGTGGTGCCAAAGCAAGTATTGGTCCATTAAATAAAGCTGTTTTGGGAGCTGGAGGATACAATGCTTTTGCGGGTAATTATGTAAATATAACAGCATCGGTTCCTGTAAATATTGATGTAGCAAAACTATACATTAGTAATCCGGGTAAAATAACATTTACTGTAGCAGACATTTCAAATGTAACTTCAACACAATATAGTTATTCGGCTTATACCTCTAAAACTATTGATGTATATGCTACTACACCGGTAGCCACACCTCCATCGGGTAATGGTCAAATTCCCGATAACCCTGCCGATTCGGGAGCATATTATTATTTAAATTTACCAATACCTGCAGGTAGTCATTCTATTATTGTAAGCTGTGCTAATAATGCAACCATTTATCGTAATAATGCAATAAGCAATAATCCTTATCCTATTTGGGCACCTTATGTAATGGGCATAACGGGTAATAGCGTGCAAAGTCCTAGTAATTATCAGCAGTATTATTATTTTTTCTACGATACTAAAATTAGTACTAACGATTGTATCAGTAATATGGTTCCTATTGTTGCCACAACTGCTGCAACGCCAACTATTTCATTGTCGGGAACCAGCTTGGTTAGCAGTATCACCAATGCCATAAGTTATCAATGGTATTTAAGCGGAAATACAATTGCCAATGCCACTGCCAGTTCTTATACACCTGCCAAATCGGGAAGTTATGTTGTAGCTGTAACCGATTCTTTGGGTTGTACCAAATCTTCGGCTGCGTATAGTTATGTGGTTACCGCTGTGCAAAATGTTAGCAATACCGAAATTGGCTTAAAAGCTTCACCTAATCCTGCCAAAGGATTATTTAATGTTAGTTTTTATTTAAGTAATAAAGCCGATGTTAGTATAGAACTAATTAGTACCGATGGACAAATTGCTATGAGTAAAATGTATTCTGGTTTTAGCGGTCAATTTAATCAACAATATACCGTAGCAAATATGGCACCCGAAACCTATATTTTAAAAGTACAAGCCAATAATAAAGTATATAGAACCAAAATAATTATTGTACAATAAAATCTATTTTCTATAATTGTAAAATAAGAATACCGGCTTTGATAGTCGGTATTTTTTGTTACTTTGAATTTTCAATCAATTGTTAAATAAAAATATAGTATGTTACCAGAATGGAAAACCGGAAAGGTTATAGACATTGTAGATGAAACCGCATCTACTAAAAAATTTTTTATTGAAATACAAGGTGTAACCGATTTTCAATTTCATCCAGGGCAATTTATTACACTCGACCTTCCTATACACGAACAAAAAAATAAGCGTTGGCGTAGTTATTCTATTGCTTCGGCACCAAATAAAACCAATATAGTTGAACTAATTATTGTGCATTTACATGGTGGGGCAGGAACCACGTATTTATTTAATGAAGTACAAGTTGGCACTGAGTTTCCCGTTCGAGGCCCTCAGGGTAAATTTATTTTACCCGAAGAGTTTGATAAGGATTTGTTTTTAATTTGTACCGGTACAGGCATCGCTCCATTTCGTTCAATGATTCATTATCTGAACGAACAAAAAATTATGCATAGAAAAGTAAACTTAATAGTTGGTTGCAGAAAATTAACCGATGCTTTGTATTTTAATGAGCTGAATGAGTTGGCAAAAAGTGAACCTAATTTTTATTATCATCCGGTTTTTTCGAGAGAAGAAAATGTACCCGAAGGTGCTTATAAAGGGTATGTGCATCAAGTATATGAGCAACTATTAAAAGAAGAAAAAGACCCTGCCCGATTTTATTTATGTGGTTGGAAAAATATGATTGATGAAGCCAAAGAACGAATTATGGCAATGGGTTATGAAAAGAAAGATATTCATTTAGAATTGTACGGTTAAAAGATAAAAAGTTAAAAAGCTTCAGAAATTTCTGAAGCTTTTTTAATGCCAAAATACCATCTTAACGGTATATGTTTAAGTTGAGTACATCCTACTTTTACAACAATAAAATATTGGGCAATGAAAAAAAACTTTCTATTGTTTTTGCTTCTGGCTAATTACATATTTCTTTCTGCACAAGAGCTTAATCGAAAATGCTTAAGTGGCAATTGTAAAACAGGAATTGGAACAATGCTAATTGGCGATACAAAATATTCCGGTGCTTTTGTTAATGGAAAATTTAATGGCAAGGGAAAACTTGTTTTTGCAAGTGGTAAAAAATACGAAGGCAACTTTAAAAATAATTTTTTTGATGGTAGAGGAACTTATTATTTAAATGATTCCGAAAAGTTTACCGGCGTTTTTGCAAACGGTGTTATAGTAAGTGGTAGCGGAACTTATTTTTTTGATGCAGATTCTATAAAAATTACCGGCACTATGACCAATGGAAAATATAGTGGTCCGGCAGTTTGCATTTTAAAAGATAAAAGTGTTTATACTGGTAATCTTGTTAATAGTCAATATGAAGGAGAAGGCACATTAGTTTTTGCGAATGGGAATGTATATAAAGGCCAATTTAAAAATGGTAAATATGATGGTAATGGCATATTCTCCTTTATTAATGGAACATCTTTTCAAGGTGTTTTTTCGGATGGAGAATTTTTTAACGGCACTTTCAAATATGTTGATGGATATTCTTACAGCGGTTGGTGGAAGAATGGTAAAAGAAATGGATTTGGAACGTTAACTGATAAACAAGGAGCTATAATTTATAAGAATGTTTGGGAGAATGATGCCATGAAATATCCTAAAGAATCTACTCAATATGCAGAGCAGCAATTAGCCTTTAGCAAAAATATGTTGCTCAGATATTTTAGTGGTGCATTAACCTTAACCATATATGGCAATAGAGGAAATGTTCGCTCTGCCATAGAAATTCAAACTTTGGATGTTAATTATAATTTAACCGGTAAATGGACAACTACCATTAGTATAAACAATAAAGATTATACTGTTGTTACTAAAATTTCAGGGTACTATAATCCAGACTTGTTTCAGATGCACATACAAGAAGATTATTTTATTTCTGTAGATGAATTGCCGGACGGGTATTTTACATTGGGGAGTGCTAACTTAACAATATTAAACAACTCTCAAAAAAGTGGTCATTATATTTTGAGAGGTAAAACAAATGGAGGTAATGATGTTGAACTTCAAGATTATAAATAGTTTAAAAAAAGCTTCAGAAATTTCTGAAGCTTTTTTGTGGATTAGAATATTTGTTGAAGAACAATTTCTTTTATTTTATTCATCGGTACACGTTCTTGTTGCATGGTATCTCTGTAACGAATAGTAACTGTTCCATCTTCTTTTGATTGATGATCTATTGTAACACAGAAAGGTGTTCCAATTGCATCCATTCTTCTGTACCGTTTACCAATAGCATCTTTTTCTTCATAGAAACAGCGGAAATGCGATTTGCATTCGTTCATTAATTCTCTTGCCAATTCGGGTAAACCATCTTTTTTGGTTAATGGAAGAATAGCTAATTTAATAGGTGCTATTTTAGCCGGAATATGCATCACCACGCGGCTATCGGTTGAGCCATCTTCTTTAGTTAGGGTTTCTTCATCGTACGCATTCGAAAGAATTAAAAGAAACATTCTATCTAAACCAATGGAAGTTTCTACAACGTACGGAACGTAGTTGCCATAAGGTTTTCCGGTTGCAGTGTCAACATCGGCATCAAAATATTGCATTTTCTTTTTGCTGTATTGTTGATGTTGTGATAAATCAAAATCGCTTCTGCTATGTATTCCCTCTACTTCTTTAAAACCCATAGGAAAATCAAATTCAATATCGCAAGCCTCTTTAGCATAGTGGGCTAATTTAACATGATCGTGATAGCGATATTTGGATGCATCAACTCCTAAACTTAAATGCCATTTTAAGCGTTCTTCTTTCCAGAATTGATACCAATGACCTTCTGTGCCCGGACGAACAAAAAACTGCATTTCCATTTGTTCAAACTCTCGCATTCTAAAAATAAATTGTCGGGCAACAATTTCGTTTCTAAATGCTTTACCTGTTTGTGCAATACCAAACGGAATTTTCATTCTTGCAGTTTTTTGCACATTTAAAAAGTTTACAAAAATACCTTGTGCCGTTTCGGGGCGTAAATAAATGGTATCGGCTTCATCTGTAACAGAACCTAATTTTGTATCGAACATTAAATTAAACTGGCGAATATCTGTCCAATTACAAGTGCCGCTAACGCTGCATTTCATGTTATTGCCAACAATCAATTCTTTTAATTCTGCATAATCTTCTTTTGCAAGCAAAGCATCCATTTGTTGTAAAAGATTCTCAGCTTTTTGTGTTTCACCTTTTTCAGTTAATGTTTCAGCAAAACCTTCAATCAAATGATCTACACGATAACGTTTTTTACTGTCTTTATTATCAATCATTGGGTCGCTGAAATTATCAACGTGGCCGCTGGCTTTCCAAGTAGTAGGATGCATAAAAATGGCGGCATCAATACCTACAATGTTTTCGTGCATTTGCGTCATACTTTTCCACCAGTAATCACGAATATTTTTTTTCAATTCGCTGCCATAAGGACCATAATCGTACACTGCACTTAATCCATCGTAAATTTCACTACTTTGAAATACAAAGCCATATTCTTTTGCATGCGAAATAATAGCTTGAAAACGGTTATCTGATTGCGTACTCATAAGGTTGCAAATATAGGGAGAAGCACTAAAGAGGCAAAGCGGTAAAAGGCTAAAATGCAGGTAATTATATACTTATTTTAACTTAGTATTATTCTTATGCCTTTCTTTATCGCGTATAGTTTTTTTCTCAAAATTTTTTTGTAGTGCATCGGTTAAGTTAACACCAGTTTGATTGGCTAAGCAAATTAAAACCCACAATACATCGGCCATTTCGTCGGATAGGTTTTTGGAAAGATCGGATTTTTTAAACGATTGATCGCCATAGGTTCTTGCCATAATTCTGGCAAGTTCGCCTACTTCTTCGGTAAGAATAGCCAAATTGGTTAGCTCGCTGAAATATCTTACACCAAAGGTTTTTATCCAATCATCTACTTGTTGTTGAGCTTGCTGAATAGTCATTTTTATTAAAAATTTTTTACAAGAATAATTTTCATGGCCATGCCAATAGAAGCGGCTTTTTCTTTTGCTTTTTCTGCAATACTACCGCTATACATGTCGTCAATACACTCGCAAAAAACAGCTACCCATCTGTTAAAATGTTCGTATTTTAAAGGTGCTAAAGTATTCAGATGTTCGTGGACGGTTAAAATATCATTGGTATAGTTAGCCGTATTGAAAAGCGTTGATTCCCAAAAGTCTGTAATATTTGGCAGGTGTTGCTCTAAGTTAACTTTATTATAATAAAAGCTCATAAAATCATCTACAATTACCTTATCGTAAAAGGCAGTCATAATTTTTTCTATATCGGCTCTGTTTGCAATATCTCTCATAACAAAATATTAGTTATTCTTTGTTTTTCGAATCAATGAAAATTGTTACAGGTCCATCATTTAATAAATGTACTTTCATATCGGCTCCAAATATGCCCGTTTCAATTTTTTTATTCAAATCTTTTTTTAATTGTTGTATCATTCTTTCATAAGTTGGAATGGCAAACTCGGGTTTACTCGCTTTGCTGTACGATGGTCTGTTTCCTTTTTTAGTAGCAGCGTGTAAAGTAAATTGGCTAACCAATAAAATATCTCCATTCATATCCAATACACTTTTATTCATTATGCCATTTTCGTCATTAAAAATTCTTAAATTAACTATTTTATTACTCAGCCATTCAATGTCTTCCATTGTATCGGCATCTTCAATTCCAATAAAAATCAATAAACCTTTTTCAATTTTACCTGTAATTTTATCATCTACTGTAACCGATGCTTCGTTTACACGCTGAATTACCACCCTCATCTTTTTGTAATTTTATAGTATGAAGATAAATATTACTAATGAAATTGAATTTTCAACAGCCCGAAGTGGTGGAAAAGGCGGGCAACATGTAAATAAGGTTGAAACGATGGTAGAAGGCAGATGGGATATTGAAGCATCGCAGTTATTGAATGAAGAACAGAAAGAAATTATTTTTCAAAAACTGAGTAATAGAATTAATAAAGAAAAAAAATTGTTCGTAAAATCTCAAGTAGCAAGAACACAATTGGAAAATAAGATATTGGTAATTGAAAAAATAAATGAATTAATAGCCAATGCCTTAGTAAAAAAGAAAATTAGAATTGCCACTAAAATATCTAAAGCTGCCAAAGAAAGCAGATTAGAAGTAAAGAAAAAACAATCTTTTAATAAATCATTAAGAAAGAAAATTAAGCCAAATGAATATTAACAATAGATATTTCTGAAGGCATATTTTACATTTGCTATTTTCGCAAGATAAATGAGCAGTATTAAAAAATTAGCAGGACAAACTTTGTGGTATGGATTAAGTTCCATTGCAGCTCGTTTCATCAACTACTTACTTACGCCATTGTTAACTTATAACTTAGCACATGCAAGTGATTATGGCAAAAATGGATTAGTATATTCTGCTATTCCTATTTTAAATGTGGTATTTACGTATGGTTTCGAAACAGCTTATTTTAGATTTTCATCTAAAGAGGCCAATAAACAAGTTATTTATAATACTGCAGCATTATCATTATTTTTTTCTACAATAATTTTTACAACCATTTTATGGTTTGAACGAGGCTATTTTGGAGAAGCTATTGGCTTAAATGGGTTTCCCGAAATTATTAAACTAAGTATTGTTATTATTGCTTTAGATGCATTAAGTACTATTCCATTTGCTAAATTACGCCAAGAGGAACGCCCACTAAAATTTGCATTTGTTAAAATAAGCGGAATTATTATTAATATATTGTTGACTTGGTTTTTTATTGTTTATTGTCCTCAACAAGTACAACATAATCCCAATACTTGGGTAACAAAAATATACGATAGTACTACTAATCCTGTTGTATATATAGTGTTGGCTAATGTAATTCAATCGGGCATTACACTTCTATTATTAGGTAGCGAAATTTTGATGATTCGCTTTCACGTTGATATGCATCTATGGAAGAAAATGCTACTTTATTCTATGCCGCTTATTATAGCAGGTATGGGCGGAATGGTTAATGAAACTTTTGACCGGCTTATGTTAAGATGGTGGTTGCCGGGCGAAACTTTATTTAGAGAAGAACAAGTGGGTATTTATAATGCATGTTATAAATTATCTATTCTTATTACATTATTTATACAGGCTTTTAGAATGGGAGCAGAGCCATTCTTTTTTAAGCAAGCCGAAAGCGATAATCCACAAAAAGTATATGCCAGAGTAATGAAATTTTTTGTAATAATTATTGCCATTATGTTTTTGGTAGTTGCTTTATATATACCCGTTTGGAAATATTTTATTGGTCCTAAATATTGGATTGGTTTAAAGGTTGTGCCAATTCTTTTATTGGCAAATATGTTTTTAGGCATTTATTATAATTTAAGCGTATGGTATAAGTTGGGTAATAAAACAACAGCAGGCGCATGGATTACTGTAGCAGGTGCAATGCTAACTTTTATTATTAACTATACATTCATTCCTTATTTTAGCTACATGGCTTGTGCATGGGCTACTTTTGCTTGTTATGGAAGTATGATGGTAATTAGTTTTGTATGGGGGCAAAAGCAATATCGTATTCCGTATGCTTGGAAAAAATTAGTAGCTTATATTGTAATAGTGGTTTTACTTTTCTTTATGCATACTGCTATCGACTTTTTTATAACTAAAGTATTTATAAGTCTATTATTCGCCACAATTTTTCTTTTTATTTTTATATGGTTTGTAATGCAAGTTGAAAGAAAAGAGCTTAAAAAAATTCCTCTATTTAATAAGTTCTTAAAGTAGCAGGGTTTTAACATTTACTATACAACCAAGTAATTATCCGAAATGGTACTACGATTCATTTCTGTTATATTTGCCCACCGAAAATATTATTAAGTGAAAATAAAACACGTAGCATTTATTATTTCTATAATTATTATTGCCGATCAGGCATTAAAATTTTATATTAAGTTAAACTATTTTGCGGGAGAAGAGCACCGTATTTTGGGTAATTGGTTTCGTTTACACTTTGTTGAAAATGAAGGGATGGCTTGGGGTATGAAATTTGGCGGCGATATTGGCAAAATTGTACTTACTCTTTTTAGATTGGTTGCTGTTGTTTGGGGTACTTTTTTACTGAAAGATTTTGTAAGAAAAAATTATCACAAAGGATTTATTATTTGTGCTGCACTAATTTATGCCGGTGCTTTAGGCAATTTAATTGATAGTATGTTTTATGGATTGATTTTTGAAAACAGTAATTTATTTACCGAAAATGTTGCCAAGTTTACACATTTTGGAAAAGGATATGCCGGCTTTTTGCATGGCAGAGTGGTGGATATGATTTATGCACCTTTATTTAATGGTACTTTTCCAAAATGGTTACCTATTTGGGGCGGACAAGAATTTGAGTTTTTTAGCCCTGTATTTAATATAGCCGATGCATCTATTTCTGTGGGTGTAATTATTTTATTATTATTTCAAAATAAATTCTTTCATAAAGAAGGGCATATCAATTTGCATACTGTTGCCGATTCAACCAACAATAAAACTATCGATTCAAATACCAATCTATAATCTGCAATTCGTTTTAATAAATTGTATACTTCTGTAAAGTAAATGACGATGGTGGTGTGGTGATGAAATCGGTATTAATCCATCCTACAGATTTTGCATAATAAGCATAATCGCTAAAAACAATAGCCGTTTTTCCATTGTATAATTTATAAATTAAATCTTCTTTTACTTTAATTACCGGCGAATAAATGATATTGTTATACGTGATGGTAGTATCTTTTGCAGCTATTGTAAAATTCATAAAAACACTTGAAACACCTACTCGTAACGAAGCAACTTCGTTGGTTGACCACGAAGTATTTACGGTAGCATAATCTTCTAAAAATTTATAATCTACTCCATTATTAGTGCTATCATCTAAATAGGCATATTCATAATAATTCCCATTACCATCTTTTCTGTATAAAAAAGTATCGGTTTTGTTAGAAGCAAAAACCTGATAAGTTAACCCAGATGAAGGATTAACCTTAAAATTATTAATTGAAGTAATTGTAGTAATGGTATTATTGTAAGAATCGAAATAACTCCAATTGCTTTTAATAGTATTTGGAAAATAATCGGTATTAGAAATAGGTGGTAAGAAGTAGATAGTAAATTGGCAATAAGAATTATTAAAGCTAACTGTTTTAATGGTAGATAAGGGTAATACAGGTTTACCATGTCCATGTACTTTAATAGTTTGTATGCCGGTTGATACTACAAAAGCCGAATCGATAAACCAAAATCCGTTGGCCGAATCGGTGCTTACCAAATATTTTCCGGGTGATATAATGTTGATATTAACTAAAACATAATTGCTATCGGTTAAAATTGAATCAACAGCATAATTACCATGTATTACAATGTTTTGGCAATTGCCTGCAGAATCTTGTAATGAGCCTAATGCTTTACCACCATTGCTTGCCCCTTTATCAATACTATATTCTTTTTGACAAGCAAAAGCAAAATATACAATGGATAATAAAATAAGAAGCTTTACTTTTTGATTGAAATAGTTCATACCAAACTAAGTTAGTTAGTTTTAGATATAGCTTATGCTAACATTGCTGCTTTGTTTGTTAAATTTTTGTTGTTCAATAAATTCGAAACATTATCCAGTGTTACGGCAGAAATTTGTTGTAATGCATCTTCTGTAAAAAATGCCTGATGAGCCGTTACTAATACATTGGGAAAACTCATTAATCGTTGAATGGTATCATCTTCAATAATATTATTCGATAAATCTCTAAAAAAAAGTTTATCTTCTTGTTCATATACATCAATACCTAAATAACCTAATTGTTTCAACTTTAATGCGTCAATTGCCGCTTTGGTATCAATTAATCCACCTCTGCTGGTATTAATAATAGTAACTCCTTTCTTCATCATAGCTAAACTTTCTTTATTAATAATATGATGCGTTTGCTCTGTTAATGGGCAATGCAATGAAATAATATCTGACTGATTAAATATATCGATGAGTGGAAGAAAGGTAACTCCCATTGCTTCTAAATCTCTATTAGCAATTACATCAAAAGCAATTATTTTACAACCAAAACCCATCATAATTTTGGCAAAGGTTCTACCAATATTTCCTGTTCCAATAATACCAACAGTTTTTCCATGTATATCATATCCTAATAATCCGTTTAGAGAAAAATTTTGCTCTCGAACTCGGTTGTATGCTTTATGGGTTTTTCTGTTTAATGTAAGAAGCATTGCCACTGCATGTTCGGCAACAGCTTCGGGTGAATAAGCGGGAACTCTGCAAACTTTTATGCCATACGCTTTTGCGGCTTCTAAATCAACATTATTAAAACCGGCACAGCGTAGTGCAATTACTTTTATTTTCTTTGTTGCGAGCTCTTTAATTACTTCGGCACTTACTTTATCATTTACAAAAACACAAACAGCATCAGTGTTATCAATCACATTGGCAATGTGCGGACCTAAATGTGTTTCATAAAATTCTAATTCAAAACCAAATTTTTCATTCTCTTTTTTGAAAAACTCTTTATCGTATGGTTTGGTTGAAAAGAAGGTAATTTTCATGCAAAATTTTAAGATGAATAATTTGAATTAATAAGAAAATTTATTGCTTAAGATGTAAAGGATTTAATGATTGAAAGAAATCGTTTCCTTTATCATCTACCAAAATAAATGCAGGAAAATCTACCACATCAATTTTCCAAATAGCTTCCATTCCCAACTCGGGATATTCAACTAATTCAACTTTTTTAATATTGTTTTGTGCAAGAATAGCAGCAGGCCCGCCAATAGAACCCAAATAAAAACCGCCATATTTTTTGCAAGCATCTGTTACTTGTTGACTTCTATTTCCTTTAGCCAGCATAATTAAGCTGCCACCATTTTCCTGAAAGCGGGCAACATAGCTGTCCATACGACCGGCAGTGGTAGGTCCAAAAGAACCCGATGGCATTCCTTCTGGTGTTTTTGCCGGTCCTGCATAATAAATAGGATGGTCTTTAATATATTGCGGTAATGGTTCTCCTTTATCTAATCGTTCATTCAATTTCGCATGTGCTATATCTCTTCCAACAATGATAGTTCCGGTAAGTGATAATCGGGTTGCTACAGGATATTTTGTAAGTTCGGCTAAAATTTCATTCATTGGTTTGTTTAAATTAATTTTACCGCATCTCCTTCACCGGCTTTCCGATATGTTTCTGGAATAAAGCGTCCCGGATTTTCTTCCATTTTTTCAATCCAAACACCTTCTTTATTTATTTTGGCTTTAATATTTCTATCTGCAGAACAAGAAACTCCCATGCCTACCGGGCAAGAAGCACCATGGCGAGGTAATCGAACAATGCGAACATCTAATGCAAAATATTTACCGCCAAATTGTGCACCAATGCCCAATTCTTGTGCTGCTTGTAATACTTCTTGCTCTAATTCAACATCTCTAAATGCTTGTCCAAATTCATTTCCCTCTGTAGGTAAATTATCTAAATATTTAGCAGAGGCTAATTTTACAGTTTTTAAACATGCTTCTGCCGATGTTCCGCCAATTACAAATGCAATATGATATGGCGGACATGCAGCGGTGCCAAGCGTTTTCATTTTTTCTGCCAAATATTTTACTAAAGTATTTGGATTTAAAAGTGCTTTGGTTTCTTGAAACAGATAGGTTTTATTGGCCGATCCACCACCTTTTGCAACACATAAAAATTTATAATCCATTCCGCTTGTTGCATAAATATCAATTTGTGCAGGAAGATTATTGCCCGAATTTTTTTCGGCATACATGGATAAAGGAATGGTTTGAGAGTATCGTAAATTTTCTTCGGTATACGTTTGATAAACGCCTAATGATAAAGCTTCTTCGTCATTACCTCCTGTCCAAACTTGTTGTCCTTTCTTGGCTACAATAGTTGCTGTACCTGTATCTTGGCAAAAAGGTAACACACCTTTTGCAGCAATTTCGGCATTTCGCAGCATAGTAATGGCAACATATTTATCGTTATCGCTGGCTTCAGCATCATTTAAAATATCGGCTACCATTTTTAAATGTTCGGTTCTTAACATAAAGGAACAATCGTGAAAACATTGTTTGGCAACTTTGGTTAAAATGGACGAATCAACTTTTAAAATTTCTTTTCCTTCAAAAGTTGTTGTGGTAATACCTTCTTTAGTTAAAAGATAATATTCGGTAGTGTCTTTTCCTAACGGAAATGGATCTTGATAATGAAATGGAACTATTGTAGCCATTTTAAAATATTTAAAGATGAGTAAACTATAATATAAAATTCATGCAAAAGTACAAAGCAACCAATAAATTGATGAGGATAATTAAGTTGAGAAAGAATTTTATTTAGGAAACGGTAAGTAACACTGCCACATAATGGCAAATTGCTGCTGCTAAAACAAAAAGATGCCAAACTGCATGGTGCCATTTCCATTTTTCTAATAAGTAAAAAACTACACCAATTGTATATAATAGTCCGCCAATAATAATCATTATAACTACCGATAAAGGCATAGAAATAAAAAACGATTTGCCACTCCAAATCATCATCCAACCCATTAATAAATAGATGATGGTGGAAATAATATTGAAACGATTGGTAAAGTATATTTTGAAAAAAATACCAAGCAATGCCAATGTCCAAAGTATGCATAGCATGGTAATGCCTGTGGAGTTAAATAAATAACTTAAAAGAAAAGGAGTATATGTACCTGCAATTAAAAAGTAAATACTAATGTGGTCGAATATTTGAAGTACCTGTTTTACTTTGGGTTGCTGAAATCCATGATATAAAGTAGAAAAAGTAAACAGCATTAAAAAGCAAAAACCATAAATGCTGGCACCAACAATTGCATGAATATTATTGCTTCTAATAGCCATTGCTGTTAATAATGGGATAGAAGCTAATCCAAAAAGAATTCCGATACCATGCGTAATACTATTGGTAATTTCTAATTGTAATGCTGTTTGCTCGTTAATTTTTTTGGTCATTATTTTTTAGTTGCTGCTATTGTTTAGCTTTTCAACGGTTTCTGTTATTTGTGAATAATTTAATTGTTTTGATTTAATGGCTGAAAGTACAGAGTTGTTGGTAGATAAATTTTCTGAAAATACAGTTTCGAAATTCTTTTTAGTAACTAAAATAAGGTCTCCATCTTTTTTTAATTGAAAATAATAATCACCAATTTTTCCATCAGTGGTACTGGCCACTACCGATTCGGTACCTACTGTAATTAATTTGCCATTATTATCTGTTACCTTTTGAAAAAGATTTCCTTTATCTCCGGTTACTATAGTTTTGTAAAAATCGCTTAAATAAGTTATATACACCGTGTTGTTAGTGGTAAAGCTTTGTAAAGCATCGGCAGTAAAAGTTTTTTTTACTCCTTCGTTGTTGATAAATTGTATGTTTCCCTGAGTTTTAAATAACTCTTTAATATAACCATCGAATGATTCGTTATCGTTGGTGATAATATTTCCTTTGCTAAAATCTGTTGGTATTGTTGCTTTGTTTTGAGAGAAACTTGCAAAAGAAACTGTTAATGCAATAACTGTTGAAATAAGGACTGTTTTTTTCATGCTTTTAAAGTTTTAAAAATTATTAATTACTTATCAATAAGTAAGTTTATGTAGAAAAAAATTATGTTTTTAAATGTTGAAGAATAGATTTTTTAATAGCAACAAAATCTTGTTTGCCGGTAATTCTTGCTAATTGTACTCCCGCAGCAAGATTAGTCATTATAAGTAAAGCTTGTGTACGAGCAGGTATGGTAAAATTTAGTTCACCTGCTTTTTTCCCGGTTCTAAGTGTTTGTTCAACTAAGCCAATTACTAAATCAATCAATTCAGCTATTTTAATTTTAACTGCATTAGGTAATGTGTTATAATCCGATGCTATAGAGCCAATAATGCAAATACTGTTGTTATCTACTAATTGTGTATAGGGGTCTATAAATTTTTCTAATTTTTTTAAGCTGTGTAAGGATGAGGTTTCTAACTCAGTTCCTAAGTTTTTATATTGGCTGATATAATTTGTTAATAAGGATAACAGCAAATCTTGTTTTCCCGGATAATGATAGTGAACTGCTGCATTTTTTATGTTCAACTTTTTCGATATATCGGCATAGCTGAATGCATTATATCCAACAAGTTGAATAAGTTGCTTTCCTATTATTAAAATCTCTTCTTTGGTATCTTTTGTTCGTAAAGACATAAGGCAAATGTACTAATTACTTACTAATTAGTAAGTAATTTATTTGCTGCATTTTATTTATTCTAAAATAATATTGAACTGTAACAGTAAAATTGTTATTTTGACAACTAATTAATTTGTACAATGAAAATTTTATTTTCTTTTATATTGTTTTTTATTGGTTATGTTGGCATTGCACAGAAAGAAAGAAAAGGAATGCCAATTCCTTCAAAACTGCAACTGCAATGGCACAATATGGAGTTTTATTTATTTGTTCATTTTGGGCCTAACACTTTTACAAATAAAGAATGGGGCTTGGGTACTGAACCGGAGAATGTGTTTAATCCAAGCCAATTAGATTGTAGGCAATGGTGTAAAATTGCTAAAGCAGCAGGTGCAAAAGGCATTATTATTACGGCTAAACACCATGATGGATTTTGTTTATGGCCCAGCAAATACTCTACGCATACCATTCGGGAGAGTAAATGGAAAAATGGACAAGGAGATGTTTTAAAAGAGCTTTCTTTAGCTTGTAAAGAATATGGATTAAAATTTGGCATATACATTTCTCCATGGGATCGTAACCATCCTGCTTATGGAACATCCAATTACAATGATGTATTTGTCGGAATGTTGAAAGAATTATTGCAAAACTATGCACCAGTTTGGGAGTTGTGGTGGGATGGAGCTAATGGAGAACTTGCAAATGGTAAAAAACAAACATATGATTGGAATAAATTTATTGCAACCGTTAATACTGTTTCGCCTAACACACTGATATTTAGTGATGTTGGTCCGGATATTAGATGGGTGGGAAATGAAAATGGTATTGCTTCTACAACCAATTGGAATTTATTGGATACTGTTGGGTTTACTCCCGGCATTGGAGCACCTCTTGCTGATACTTTATTTCAGGGAAATAAAAATGGGAAAAACTGGATACCGGCAGAGTGTGATGTGAGTATTCGGCCTGGTTGGTTTTATCATGCAAATGAAGATGCTCAAGTAAAAACAGCCAGTCAGTTGTTTAACTTGTATTTAAAAAGTGTAGGCCGTGGGGCTAATTTATTATTAAATGTACCGCCTGCCGGTAATGGCTTAATTTCTCCAATAGATTCTTTATCGCTTATTGAATTTAATCGGTTAATACAAAAAAATTTCTCCAATAACTTGCTGAAACATGCCATGCAAGTAGATAAAATAAGAACAAGTAAATCGGCCGATAGAAAAACAGAATTAGGATCTATTTTTATTTTAAAGCAGCCAACAAATTTAAATTGTTTGGTATTGCGAGAAGATATTGCTAAAGGTCAGTTAATAGAAAATGCAAGTATTATTTTAAGTAATCAAGGAGTTGAATTAAAGCGAATAGATATTACAACAATAGGGCATAAACGTATTATTACTTTTCCGGCGATGGATGTATCAGAGGTTTCGGTTGTAATAACTTCGGCTAAAGCAAAGCCACATTTAGGTACAGTGGAAGGCTATTTACTGGCGGAAGATTTAATTGAAAAATAAATCTATTTACCTTTAAAAATTGGGTTACGTTTTTCAATAAATGCAGTAGTTCCTTCTTGCATATCTTCCGTTGTAAAACATTTTCCAAATTCATTTATTTCAACTGTAAATCCATTTTTACTTTCATCAAAAACGGCATTGGCGGCAGTAATACAACTTGCAACTGCAATGGGTGCTTTGCTATTAATAACGCTTAAAATATTTTTTGCTTTTTGTAATAACTGATCTTGCGGTAAAACATAATTTACCAAGCCATAATGTAAAGCGGTGGCAGCATCAATCATGGCGGCACTCATTAATAATTCTAATGCACGTCCTTTACCAATTAATTGTACTAAACGTTGTGTGCCTCCATATCCCGGCATAATACCAAGGTTTACTTCGGGCTGACCAAATTTTGCATTTTCGCTTGCTATTCTAAAATGGCAACTCATGGCTAATTCGCATCCGCCGCCTAATGCAAATCCATTCACACATGCTACAATTGGTTTTAATGAGTTTTCAATTTTAAAAAATATTTCTTGTCCTTTTTGAGCTATGTTTTTTGCTTGTTCTATGTTTACTCCAATAAATTCTGAAATATCTGCACCGGCAACAAAACTTTTTGGCCCGGCACCGGTGATGATAGCGGATTTTATTTCCGGATTTTGATATACTTCATTCATCACTTCATTTAAATCATGCATCACTTGTTGGTTAAGTGCATTTAATTTATCAGGGCGATTAATGGTGATAGTAAGAATATTATTTTCGAGAGAAGTTAATAACGTTGTGTACATGTTTAATTGTTTTAGCTGTGAAAAAAGAAAGCTGCGAGCTACGAGCTTTGGAAATTGTAAATTAGCTTTTTAATATTTTTTGAAATGCAATAATCATTTTTTGTTCTTCATCTAATTGTTTTAATCCTTTTTCAATTAATTCCTGATTTCCAAAGTGCAATTCTTTTGCAATTAAATATTGTGTTTCTAACTCAAAAGATGAGCCTAAAGAAATTTCTAAAAAACGATGATATTCTTTATCACTCGATCGGCTGCTACCTTCGGCAATATTAGAAGGAATTGAAACTGAAGCTCTGGTTATTTGTTGTGCCAAAGAATATCTTTCTGTTTGTGGGAATGTTTCAATTAGTTTGTAACTGTTGATTGAAATTTCAAAACCTTTTTGCCAAATTTTCAACTCTTTAAAATTTCGCATAATATTTTTTATGGTGTAAACAAAATATTTTCATGCTTCTTAGCTCACAGCTCGCAGCGTTCTTTAAAAATTCCTATGTTCTTTTACCCATATTTTTATGTAATCTGCAATTTCAGAAGTATTGGTTCCGGGATGAAATAATTTGCCTACACCCGATTGGTTTAATGTAATAATATCTTCTTCAGGAATAATTCCGCCACCGGTTAATAATACATCATTCATTCCTTTTTCTTTCATTAATGCAATAACTTTTGGAAAAACGGTATTGTGTGCTCCGCTTAAAATACTAATACCAATAGCATCCACATCTTCCTGTAATGCAGCATTTACAACCATTTCGGGCGTTTGCCGAAGTCCGGTATAAATTACTTCCATTCCTGCATCACGCAAAGCGGTAGCAATTACTTTAGCACCACGATCGTGCCCATCTAATCCAACTTTAGCAACCAATACCCTAATGGGGCGTTCTTTTTTCATATCAACAATCTTTACCTAAAATTAATTGAGAATTGGATGCAGATTATATTTTGCTTTTAATTCTTTTATATTTCTTTCTGCAATGGCTTTTGCCGTATCGTCCGGAAAGCTGTATAAAATAATTTTTGCTTTGTATTCCCGAGCATATTTCTGTGTAACAGAATCTTTAATTTCTGTTTTTTTAAAGTGATAGAAAAACGAATCGTTTTTATCGGGCATGTCGTAAGTAGCGAACAAAAAATAGGTGTAGTTGAATTTATCGGGCAACCAAAAAACAAAACTTGCATCGTCGGAATATATTTCGGGTAAATTGAATTGCTTTCTGTAAAAAGCCAATGCAGCCGCTTCGCCATAATTATTTCCATACACCATTGTT
The DNA here is from genome assembly GCA_021824855.1 of Bacteroidota bacterium. Classification (GTDB taxonomy): domain Bacteria; phylum Bacteroidota; class Bacteroidia; order Chitinophagales; family Chitinophagaceae; genus JAKAJX01. The sequence goes on from JAKAJX010000094.1 coordinate 28,715, forward strand.
TTTTGCTGAATACTGTCCGGTAATTGATGATACACTTTTGCAGTTTTTTCAGCCATTTCTTTCCAGCCCAACATATCTGCAAAATCTTGCGGTAGTGAATTATTTTTTTTCTCTTCCCAATTTAATACCCCCGCTTTTTCTGCATGAACAGCTTTATAAAATGCATCTAATTTTTGCGGCGACATGCAAGGAATGGCAACCGGAAAAATTACAACGGTTACCATCAATATAAAAATAGGAATTACCCAATGCATCATTTTTATTTTATGAGATGAAATGATTTTTTCGAGATAAGCACTTCCAATTGCCAACAGTGCCGGATAGATACTTGCAGCATAATAATATTTTCCTTTAAATCCAATCAGCAAAAGGATTACAGAAAAATAAATAATACCAATGGAAATATATTTTCTTCCTTCTTTTTTTAAAAATAAAAACCATAATGCCATCATCCAGATATAAAAACAGGAAAGGAACATGATAATTTGGTTGACTAAAAATTCAACACGACTGAGGTATTGCAATTGATAATCTTGCAGCATTTGCATGTGATGTAATACCGGAAAATGATGACTGTACTGCCAATAAAAATTTGGCGATACAATTATTAATGCCAGCAACATGGCAAAATAAAAATGTTTACTCAGTAACCATTTTCTGTTTGTTGTAAGAACAACACTTATTAAAAATGCAACAATGAAAAATGCCATGGTATATTTCGATAACATG
>JAKAJX010000041.1 GCA_021824855.1 Bacteroidota bacterium
TTAGAATTGCCATTGTAATGGCTGTGGCAGGAATACTTATTACATGGTTTATTGCACCTACTGTTTTGCGATGGTCGCTACACGATGAGCAGACTATTACCATGGCAATACGTTTTTTAAACATTAGAATTATTGGATTAATTTTTTTATACCTATACCAAATGCGTAATGCATTATTAGTTGGAACTAACCAGAGTAAGTTTTTAGTTTGGGGTACTGCTGCAGAATCTTTAACCAATATTGCTTTAGACTATGCATTAATTTACGGCAAACTTGGTTTACCGCGTATTGGGTTTAATGGTGCAGCTTATGCATCTGTAATTGCCGAGTTTACAGGGCTCTTCGTTATATTTTTAGTAATTCACTTTAAAGGTATTGGCCATCAACTTCATTTATTTAAAAACTTTTATTACAGTCGCAGTAAAACTAAATTAATACTAATACAATCATCTCCGCTAATTGCGCAACATGCTATTAGTATTATAAGTTGGGAAATGTTTTACATTTTTATTGAACACCATGGTGCTAAAGATTTAGCCATATCGAATGTAATGAGAAATATTTTTGGCTTTTTTGGATGCTTTACATGGGCATTTGCTGCCACAACAAGCACAATGGTTAGTAATATTATAGGGCAAGGTTTACATAATAGAGTAACAGAATTAATTTATAAAATATTAAAACTATCTTTTGGTTTTTCGCTGATTATTGCCATAATTCTTAACCTTTTCCCCAATATATTTCTTTCAATTTATCATCAAGGAGATGATTTTATTACAGCAGCTATTCCTATTTTAAGGGTAGTTTCAGTTGCCATGCTGTTAATGTCTATCTCTACCATTTGGCTAAATGCAGTTACCGGAACCGGCAATTCTTCAGTTAATTTATGGATTGAAGTTTTTGCAATTGTGTTTTATATCATTTATATATACATAGTTTTAGAGAAGCTACAATTGTCTATTACCATTGGATGGATGAGCGAGTGGTTATATTGGACAACCATTTTAATTCCCTCTTACTTTTACATTAAAAGCAACCGTTGGAAAAATAAGAAAATCTGATTAACAAAATATTGGCATAAATTAAAATATTCAGTTAATTAGGTTTTATTAACGCAGCTTTCTTAATATATCAATTATCTTTAATTATAAAAAAAAATTTATGAAAAAGATTACTTTATTACTTGTTCTTGCCTTTGCCATAACCATCGTAAAGGCTCAATTTGAAGTAGGGCAAAAAATAGTTAGCGGAACGCTTGGCATATCGGGGAATAATTATAAAACCAATGATTCTACTTCAGGATTTGCCAAACAAAATAATACCAACTTCAATATAGGCTTTTCAATTGGAAAATTTAAAACAGCTAATCATGCAACAGGCTTTGGCATTTCATTAATGAATGGTTATTCAAATAGTCAAAATTTCAACACCAATGCGTCAATAAAACAAAATAACTATGCTATTGCAGCAAACTATTTCTCTACTTATTATCATTCGTTTGGAAAATCTTTCTTAGTTTGGTTAAATTGGAATACGGGATTATCGTACGGTTTTAGCAATTACAATCAAACAAGTGCAATATCATCAGGCAAATCGAATTCATTCGGAATAAGTAGTTCATTAAATCCCGGAATATCTTACAGAATCAATAATCGGTTTTTATTAAATGCGGCTTTAAACAACTTTTTGTCATTATCCTATAATCATTCAAAAAACACAAACGCTAATTATCCGAGGATAAATAATGAATATACACAAAACAGTTTTGCACTTAATACAAACATGTCGCTTACGAATATTAATATTGGAATAAGCTATTTAATGAAATAAATTAACCTAATAAACTATTTACCAAATCAATATATTGTTGCATGGCAGCATCTGCAGAAAGCCCTTGTAAAGACTGCCATGCATTATGCTTTGCCTTAGCTACAAAATCAAAAGGATTAGCAGGTGGTTCAGAAATATTATCTCCTTCAGTAGCTTGTTTAAATAGAGAATATAATTTTAATAATGTTTCATTATCCGGCTTTGCCGATAATGTTTTACTGTTTGCAACAGCTTGTGTAAATAGTTCCTGTAGTTCCATAATTTTTTAATTTTTTTTATTCAAGTCCATCAAGCATTTTTTGAGCAGCCGATTTAATTTCAGCATCATCAAAAGTTCTAATGGGTAGTTTTACTAATTTTTGTAAGGTTTCAATTTGTTGTTCCGGTCTGTTTTTTATTTTATATGCATTAGCCAAAACCCAATAATTCAGCATAAAATATTGATCCAATCGTTTACACTTTTCTAAATATTCAATAGCCAAATCTATATCGGCATCAGGTAATTTGGTAAACAAAGTTTTAATAGCCAAGCGTTTTGCCCAGTTTAAAGTTATCATATCGTAATGCCATTTTCCTTCTATAAAATTAGCCATTGCATCATTGGGATTAATGCTCAATGCCTTATCAGCATTTAATTTCATATCTCTAATAAAAATTGCAGCTTTCTTATTATCTGTTTCTGTAATGGCCATTTTACTGCAAGCCAATGCCAATACATACCAGCACTTAGCATTAAGGCTATCTGCAATAACAGCTCGCTCGGCAAATGATAAGGCCGATTCGAAATATAATCTTTTATCGGTTTTATTAACGGTTCTTTCGCCAATTGTGCAATTCAATTCTACCGTTTTAATTAATGCACCAATATTTTTAGGATCATTAATTAATACCAATTTATATTTTTCTAATGCCTCCGGTTCTTTAAATTGACGTTCATAGTTATACGCCTGCTTCAGCAATAATGACGTTTCTTGAGCAAAAGAGAAAAAATAATTACAACAGAAAAAAAATACTACCAATAGCTTATTCATATCTTCTATTATCTTTTAAGTTCAAAACTAACTTCAACATTGCCTATAAAATTTTTTATAGGCGGATTAGTTTTTGTTACAGATACAATTACTTTTTCGGCTAATACAAATTGCTGCAAAATTAAATGAGCAATATCCATAACTACTGTTTCTAAAAGCGGTGTAGCTATTTGCATACGCTTATTCACTAACTCATACACTAATTCGTAATTAATGGTTTGCTCAATAGCTTCAATTGTATGATGAGGATGATGGTAAATAGCAATATTTACTTCAAAAATATTTCCTTGTATCTTTTCCTCTTCATAAATACCATGATACGCTTTAAAGATTAGATTTTTTAGATGGATAGATAACATCGAACGAAGTTATATACAGCCCTCAATATCAGTACAAAAAAGCAATTAATTAATTGCAAAAAAAATTAAACTGCATTTTTGTTTTAAATTTTCTTGCTAATTACTACCGAAAAATAAAGAATAAATAAAGTTTTTAGTCAGCGATTTCAGATTTTAAGCGAGAGCACCTATATTTGCAGCCCTGAATTTACAAAGGCCCCGTAGCTCAATTGAATAGAGCATTTGACTACGGATCAAAAGGTTTCAGGTTTGAATCCTGACGGGGTCACTAAATATTCAAAAAGCGTTATAAATCAGTAATTTATAACGCTTTTTTATTAAAGGGGATAGCAGAGAGGCTGAAAAATATCTAAAATCTTATTCTAAAATTTTATTTAAAGAACTTTATAATAAAAGAATTCATTCTACAGCAATAATTCAATTCACAAAAAAAAAATTACACTATATTGTCCTAAACAAGTGCATTCGCAACCGCAGTTCATTAAAAGAAAAATTGTAACATTGCAACATGTTTACTCAAAAACATACTAACCATCAATTGCTTTTAGCTATATTTCTAAATCTCATTTCATCTGCTGATTGTGGATCACCGGATTATTAAGTTATACAACCAATAGCTTAATACAATTTTTACCATATACAACTATTTTTCATTTAAACTCAACTATTATGTTATCTAATCAATTATATGTAGATTCTGAATTAGGTGTACTTAAAAAAATATTAATCCACAGCCCCGATGCAGGTATAGGAAAAATTATTCCGGGAACATTTACCGATAATTTATACGATGATATTGTGCATTTAAAAAAGATGCAAAAAGAATATAATCATTATGTACTGTTATTACTTTGGTTTCTTGATAGCGAAAAAATAAAATACATAAAAGAATATCACCAGTCTAACCCCGAATTTGACGGCAATTGTTTTATTCCCGGTAAAAAAGAATATTTCAATTCCGATAAAGTGCTGGAATCTCAGAATTTGTTAGAAAAAATATTATTAGACGAGAAAGTGAAACTTCGTTTAATTGCAGCTATTTGTTCGTATGAAGAAAGCAGCTTACAAATTCAACAAAAATTAGAAAATATTCAAGATGCTTCTTTATTGGCTAAAATTTTAATTACCGGTGTTTTACCTGCCGAAGAAAATAACAGCCATGAAGACCAATTCATTTTTCCTCCTATTCCTAATTTTATTTTTACCAGAGATATTGGCATCATCATCAAAGATCATATTCTCTTAAGTCGTATGGCAACAAGTGCACGAAAAAGAGAATCTTTATTAACCAAATTTTTGGCGCTGTATTTCTTCTTTAAAAATCAACCCGAAAAAGTAATTGAAGTAATAGAAGAAAGCGATTTCTTTTTATATGAAGAAGAAGAACGCAAACACCGAATTATAAGTATTGAAGGCGGAGATATTATGATGATTCATCCCAAACACCTTATTGTTGGCTGTAGTGAAAGAACTTCATCGAATGCAGTAAATGAAATTGTACATACTATTTTTTCAAGACCGGAATTGGGTATCGAAAAAATATCGGTTGTAAAAATACCCAGAAATAGAGCCCAAATGCACATAGATACCATTTTCACGCAAGTAAAAAGAGATACATGGGTTTTATATGGCAGGTACTCTGAAAATATTTTAGCCGATGAAAATAACAGCAAACAATCTTATTTGTCAAAACTATCGCACATACCCAGAAAAGGCGAAATGGAATTGGTAGAAGTTTTTAGATTCGAAAAAAACATACAAGAACCTTATCAAAAAAATAAAGATTACAGCAGTAATACAAAAATTGCAGGATTAGAAAGTTTATTGCGTGAAATAAGCATTGAAGATTTTAACGTTGCACCAAAAGATGTAAAAATTATTTATAGCGGCGGTAATGTTTTTCCGTATGATGAAAGAGAACAATGGACAGACTCTTGTAATGTTGTTGCTTTAAAAGAAGGTGTTGTGATTGGATACGATAGAAACGATAAAACTGCCGAAGCTTTTAAACAACATGGTTTTAATGTAATTACTACCGAAAACCTATTCAAAAAATTTGAAGAAGGATTATTACCAAAAGATGTACAAAACACATTAATACTATTGCCATCTGCCGAGCTGTCAAGAGCAAGAGGCGGATCGCATTGCATGAGTATGCCTCTTTTAAGAGATCAATTCATTCATTAAAAATTATTTTATGCAAACTACTTCGCATTTATTAATGATAAAGCCGGTTCAATTTGGCTATAACGAACAAACAGCCATAAACAATAGTTTTCAGGCCAATAATCAAAATCATCAAACACAAGAAAATGCTTTAACTGAGTTTAATAATTTTGTATCACTATTACAACAACATGACATTGACGTAACAGTTGTAGAAGATACAATAACACCGCATACTCCCGATTCTATTTTTCCCAATAATTGGATTTCATTTCACGATGATGGCACCATTATTTTATATCCAATGTTTGCAGAAAACCGAAGAAACGAAAGGAAACAATCGGTTATAGAAGCTATTCAAAATAAATTTCAAATTAATTATTCAGTTGATTATACG
>JAKAJX010000245.1 GCA_021824855.1 Bacteroidota bacterium
GATCTACCATCAATTGAGTCGATGGAGGGAGCCGCCTTACATTATGTTGCTAAAGAATTTAATATTCCTTTTATACAGTTAAGAGCCATTAGTAATTATGTTGGAGAAAGAGATAAAAATAATTGGAAACTACCAGAAGCAATTGATAACCTCAATCAAGTTGTACTAAAATTTATTGATAAATTATATAAACTTGCATAGTTTTTAAGGAACAATTGATTTGCTATTAACTAAGTTATAATCTAAATAATTAACCTTGAAATATACACTCGGATTTTCGCCTTGCCCTAATGATACGTTTATTTTTGATGCATTGGTTAATCATAAAATTGATACAGAAGGATTAGACTTTGACATATTTTTAGAAGATGTTGAAACGCTTAACCAATGGGCATTAGAAGAAAAATTAGACTTTTCGAAAGTAAGTTATGGCGTATTGCCATTGGTATTAGAAAAATACCTTGTTTTAAACAGTGGCGGAGCTTTAGGAAAAGGTGTGGGTCCATTATTAATTATAAAATCAGCAGTTGGTAATGAATGGACTATAGCTAACAAAAGCATTGCAATACCGGGAGAAAATACTACTGCTCATCTATTATTTTCATTAGCCTATCCACAAGCAAAAAACAAATTATTCAAAACATTTAATGAAATTGAAGATGCAGTTTTGCATGAAACAGTAGATGCCGGAGTAATTATTCATGAGAACCGATTTACCTATCATTTAAAAGGTTTACACAAAGTGGTTGATTTAGGCGAATATTGGGAAAGAAGTGTGAATGCCCCATTACCATTAGGAGGCATTATTGCAAAAAGAAATCTGGCTACTACTCTAACTATGAAAATAGATAACTTAATTAAACAGAGTGTATTGTATGCATATCAACATCATCATAAAGAATTATCTCACTATGTGCAATGTCATGCACAAGAAATGAGTGAAGATGTAATGCGTCAACACATTAACTTATACGTAAATAATTATTCTATTAATTTGGGAGATGAAGGAAAAAAAGCAATAAATCAACTACTAAATGTTTACCATCAATTACATCCTGAAATAAAGCGTAGTGAAAAAAATATTTTCATCAGCTAACCTTTTGCAAAATTTCTGCATACGCCTGCAAACATCTTGTACGAGCTTTCTCATGTATCACAATGGGCTGAGGATATTGAAAAGAATCTAATTCCGGTACCCATTTTCGAACATACTGTAAATCTTTATCGAATTTTTTTGTTTGCAATAATGGGTTAAATATGCGAAAATAAGGTGCTGCATCACAACCACTTCCTGCCGCCCATTGCCAACCGCCATTATTTGAAGCAAAATCAAAGTCGAGTAACTTTTTAGCAAAATAAGCTTCACCCCAACGCCAATCAATTAATAAATGCTTCACTAAAAAAGAAGCAACAATCATTCTAACTCTATTATGCATAAAGCCGGTTTCGTTCAATTCTCTCATACCGGCATCAACAATTGGATAACCGGTTTTTCCTTCGCACCACAATTTAAATTCGGTTTCATTGTTACGCCAATTAATTAAATCGTACTGCTTTTTAAAAGCCAATCCTTTATTAATATGAGGGAAATGCCAAAGAATCATTTGATAAAAATCTCTCCATATTAATTCGTTCAAAAAAACTTCATTTAACTGCAAAGCTTTTGCAGCCAATTGTCGAATACTAATTGTTCCAAAACGCAGATGCACACTAAGTTTTGAAGTGCCATTAAGTGCCGGATAATTTCTAAGATCGGAATATTTCTTTATGCTATTTTCATCAACAATTGCAGGAGAAATTTCTGTGGCAGATGAAATAAAACCAAAATCATGTATTGCTATAATTTTTTGAGGTTGCTGCTTATAAAAATTATAAAAATATTTTTCAGTATGATAGGTTTGCAAAAAAAAGGAACTTAACTTCTCTTTCCACTTTCTGCTATATGGCGTAAAAACTGTATAAGGCATTCCATCATTCTTCACTATTTCATCTTTTTCAAAAATTACTTGATCTTTAAATAATTGTATTGTTGCATGATGTTTACTAAGCAATTGCTCAATTGCTACTTCTCTATCTTTAGCATATTGTTCATAATCAGAATTGGCAAAAACTTTTTTGATAGTATAGTTTAGTAATAACTTTTCAAATGCCTCAATAGGCGTTGCATACATAATTTCGAAACTACTGCCCAATTCAACTAATTGCTGTTGTAATGCCACTAAAACAGAATAAATAAAGTTTACTCGCTTATCGGTTTTATCTTCTAATTTGTCTAAAATATTTTTGTCAAATATAAAAACAGGTAGTACGGGATTGGTATCAGTTAATGCATAATACAGTGCAGCGTTATCGTGCAAACGCAAATCACGCCTAAACCACATAATGTTAACAACAGGTTTCATTGATATTTTTGTAAAGAACAACTTGAAAGTAAAAAAGTTTAGAAATATAATGGTACAATAAACTTATTGTGTAGTTGTTTAGAAATTGTAAAATTATATTTAGTATTCCCTATTTCTTTTACCCAGCGAATACCATACACAGAGTTTGTAAAAAATACTTCAGATGCTTGCAATACATCTTCTATTGTTAATGGCTTTTCTTCAAAAGGAATATTATTTTCTTTGAGAGATTTTAATAAGTATTTACGTAAAACTCCCGAAATACATCCTTCCGATAAAGGAGGCGTTTTAATAATATTATTGTCAACAATAAATATATTAGCAAGTGTTGTATCGGCAACTCGATTTGACGTGTTTAAAATAATTGCATCATTAAGTTTATTTTCTTTAGCCCATAAAGCAGCCATTGTATAACATAAAAAATTATTGGTTTTTAAATGTGAGAAAGTATCGTAACTTTTTTTTGCTTGCCAATAAAAATCAACTGTTAAGCCATTTTCATTAAAATGATTGTTCATCGAATTTAAGTCCCATGTTTGAATTACGTAATTAGGAAAATGGTCTTCCACATCATAAAGACCTCCATTCCCACGTGCAATTGTTATACGCACTCTGGCGGCTTTTTTATGTTTATTTTTTTTAGATAGTTCAATAATTTCATCTCTAAATTGATGAGAAATAAAAAAATTAGGTTTATTAAATTGAAGTATTTGAAGCGAAATAAATAGGCGTTCCCAATGATAGGCTTCTAAAATAATTTTTCCGTTCAATATTTTTAAATTTTCAAAACACCCATCACCATATCGAAAAGAATGGTTATCGGCATAAATAATTGGTTTATCATTCTTGAGTACCTTTCCATTAAAATTGATAAAGGATTCCATAATGGTTTATAATTAATTTATCAATAAACAAGTAAAAAACATGCAATATGAAATTGAAACAAATTATTGAAAAGTTAGAAAATATTTCATCACCTTTTTTTCAGGAAACGTATGATAATTGTGGATTATTAATTGGCAACGAAGCATGGGATTGTTCGGGAATATTATGCACACTTGATGTAACAGAAGAGGTAGTGAAAGAAGCTATAAAAAATAATTGCAACTTCATTGTTACACATCACCCTATTATTTTTAATTCTATAAAAAAAATTAATTACCATAATTACATTGAAAAGTGCATAACACTTGCTATAAAAAATGATATAGCCATTTATGCCATCCATACCAATTTAGACAATATTATAACAGGCGTAAATGATGTAATAGCCCAAAAATTAAATTTGATAAATAAAAGAATTTTATTGCCTAAAACAGATACGCTAAAAAAGCTTTTCACATTTGTACCAATAGCTTACGCCGATAAAATAAAGTCGGCACTTTTTGATGCAGGAGCCGGAAATATTGGCAATTATTCGGAATGCAGTTTTGGGGTAGAAGGAATTGGCACTTTTAAAGCAAATACTGCCGCTAACCCTTATATTGGCGAAATTGGAAAACAACAAGAAGAAAAAGAACTAAAAATTGAAGTAATTTTTCCTACTTACCTCGAAAAAAATATAGTGAATACTTTATTAAAAGTACATCCCTACGAGGAAGTGGCTTACGATATTATTGAACTAAACAATACAAATAATGCTGTGGGAAGTGGATTAATTGGTGAATTACCGGAAGCAAAAGACGAGCAACTATTTTTACACCAAATTAAAGCTGCATTTGGTTTACAAGTTATTAAACACACCGAATTATTATATAAAAAAGTTAAAAAAGTAGCCATTTGTGGGGGTGCAGGCAGTTTTCTAATAAAAAAAGCATTAGCCGCTGAAGCCGATTTTTTTATTACTTCGGATATAAAATACCACGAATTTTTTGATGCAGAAAGTAAAATGGTAATTGCAGATATTGGACATTGGGAAAGCGAACAATTTACACCCAATTTATTGGTTGAAATTTTACGGGTAAATTTCCCTACTTTTGCCGTCCTTAAAAGTAATGTACATACAAACCCGGTGAGGTATTTTATATAAGAACGGAAAAAATAGACTAAGAATAATAAGTTACCAGAGTAAAAAACAGTATAAAATACTAAACCGATAACCAATAAATCATAAATCTTTAATTGATATTATGGCAACAATTAACAAAGAATATTCCGTTGAGGAAAAATTAGTTGGCTTAATTAAGCTTCAAAAAATTGATAGCAAATTAGATGAATTTGAGATTTTAAAAGGGGAATTACCTATTGAAGTAAGTGATTTAGAAGATGAAATTACAGGCTTACATAGCCGACGTACTCGTGTAGAAGAAGAAATTAATGGCATTAGCGAATTTATAGAAAGCAAAAAAAATGCTATTAAGGAAGGTGAAGCAATGGTAAAAAAGTATGAGAAACAAACCGAAAACGTAAAAAACAGTCGCGAATTCGAAGCTCTTTCTAAAGAAACTGAAATGCAACAATTAGAAATTAAGCTTTGTGAAAAACACATTCGTGATGCAAATGAAGAATTAGCTGAAAAAGTAAAAGTATTAGAATCGGTTAAAAAACAAATTACCAGTAAAGATGGTGTTTTAACGCATAAAAAAAGTGAACTGGAAAAAATTATTGTAGATACCGAAAAAGAAGAAAAGCATTTTAAAAAATTAAGCGATGCAGCACGCGAACATATTGATGATCGCCTATTGTACAGCTACGATCGTATTAGAAAAAGTTATCACAATGGTTTATCTGTAGTTCCTGTTGAACGTGATGCTTGCGGGGGCTGTTTTAACTCTATACCTCCTCAACGCCAAAGCGAAATTCGCTTGCACAAAAAAGTAATTGTTTGTGAAAACTGTGGAAGAATTTTAGTTGATAGCGACTTAAACGACAGTATTGAAGTTAAATAAATACTTAACACATATTTTTATAAAGAAGGACTTTCAAATGAAAGTCCTTCTTTATTTTCGATAAAATGAAAAAGCTAATAGCCATTTATTGTTTACTACTATTCACCTCTTATACAAAAGCACAAAAAGTATATGAGTTTAATTCAACTTGCCAACATGCCTATCAAGAAATAACTAAACTAAAATTAAATAATGGATTAGCTTTAATTGAAAAAGAAAAAAAACAAAATCCTAATAACCTTATTCCAATAATATTAGAAAGTTATGCCGATTTTTTTGAGTTATTTTTTAATGAAGATGCCCAAGAATATCATCTTAAAAAGAAAAAAATAGATGAAAGAATAGCACTATTAAAATCGGGTCCAGATTCTTCTCCATTTTATAATTTTTGTTTAAGTGCAGCCTATATTCATAAAGCAGTTATTGCCATCAAATTTGGGGAAACGTTTACAGCAGGATGGGATATTAAAAAAGCTTATCAATATATCAAA
>JAKAJX010000216.1 GCA_021824855.1 Bacteroidota bacterium
ATGAAGAAGATATACCGTATATTTTTCAACCATTTTTTAGAGGCAAAAACGTATTAGGAAAACATGGTTCGGGCTTGGGTTTACCACTCTCTTTACGAATAATTAATATGCACAAAGGTTCCATTGAATTTAATAATTTACAACCATCGGGTTCTTGCTTTTTAATTACACTTCCTATAGCCAAGCAATTTCATAAATTGTAAATTCTAATACTATTCTAATCTCTTACTAATACCATACTAATGTTGCTGGTGCATATTGCATCATTATAATTTAAAAAGAATAGATAAGTAGTATGAAAAAAAGTTTTTGGGTTATTCCGGTATCCTTGGTAATGTTTTCGTGTACAGCCAATAAAAAAATTCAGCAATCAGAAGAAAAATATCGTCAGTTAGATTCGGCCTATTTACAAATGCAAGCTAAACTTCGCGATTGCGAAAAAAGCAATACAGAACAAAATGTAGTTCAAAAAAAATCTGATGCCAATGAACAATCATTGTTATCCGAAATTGCGAGTTTAAAAAAGATGAATGCGTTTTTGAAAGAAAACAATAATGCAGCACTCAATCAATTAAGAGATCTTTCTGTTATTTCAAATGCACAAGCCGAAAGTATAAAGGAATCGCTCGATCATATTGGCGCAAACGACGTATATATTAGAAGTTTGCAATCTACCATTGCGCGTAAAGATTCTTTAACAATGGCATTGGTAAATAATTTAAAAAGTGCCTTAACCGATATTAACGATCAGGATATAAATATAAAAGTTGATAAAGGAGTTGTTTATGTAGATATATCAGACAAAATGTTATTCAACAGTGGAAGTTATGATGTTACCGCAAAGGCTAAAACAGTTTTAGGAAAAGTTGCTAGAGTATTAAACGCACATCCCGAAATTGAATTTATGATTGAAGGCAATACCGATTCGAAGCCGTTTAAACATGGCGATTTGGTTGATAACTGGGATTTAAGTGTAAAACGTGCTACATCTGTAACAAGAATTTTGCAAAAAAATTATGGATTAGATCCTAAACGAATTACAGCAGCCGGAAGAAGCGAATATTTTCCTGTTGCCCCTAACACATCCGCAGAAGGCAGAGCATTAAACAGAAGAACACGAATTGTTATTTTGCCTCAGTTAGACCAATTTTTTAAATTATTAGAAACAAAAAAATAAGTTTTTTCAGTAGGTTTTAGATTTGGTTTAAAGCCCGGCAACTTTTAAAATAGTTTTTTTAAAATGATTGTCGGGTTTTTTTGTTAAAATTATTTTTAGTGAAGTAAATAATATGGTGGGTTTTAGAAACATAGTAATTCCATTATTTAGTGAAAACAATTTCGACTTGCCTTTTTCAAAAGCAGTAGAGTTGGTTAATGGCGGAGAAACTGTTATACATTTAATTTGTTTATCGTATAAATACGATGAAAAAAATGCTCTTCAAATTTGTTTAGAAAAAGCGAATCAACTAAAATACAACAACGAAATTCTATCTGATAAAATAAAAATAATTACCAACGCGTTTTACGATGATAATGATAATACCGGCTTAAAAAAATATATAGTTGATAATAAAATTGATTTACTTATTCTTCTCAAAAAAAAGGCAAATAATATATTTTCTCTGCATACTTGGTTTCGAAATCACTCCATTAATATAAAGAATATGCAATGCAAAATTTTGTTTATAACAAAAAGTTGTATAGAGCATACCATAAAAACCATTCTAATACCGGTAAACAAATCTAATTGCACTAAAGCCAACCTCGACTTTCTTATTTCGGTTGCCGCCCAATATAAAGCTCAAATACATTTGGTGGCCATGTTCGAGAAAGATAAAAAAAACAATAACGTGTTAGATAGGTTTTATCAAACCTATAAATTAATGTTGCTTTATGGGTTAGATGTACATTATCAAGTTATTCCTTTTGCATTTGGCAAACAATATATTTTGCGTTATGCCTATAAGCATAAAATTGATTTATTAATAATGGATCAGGAAAGAAAAACTTTTTTTTCTGAATTTTTCGATAAGCCAATGCAGGATTGTATAAATCCATTTTCAAATTATCCCTTACATCTATTACTTACACAATAAAAATTTACAAAATGAAATCAATTGCTTTAACACTTGGGGGCGTAGTATGTTTTTCTTTCTTTGTACAAGCAAAAAATAAAATAGAAAAATTGGAGTTGGGAAAACAATGGTCCGATACAGGAATTATTTCTACAGATTATGCTGCAACTGCTAAAAAGTATATGGATATGAAGCGAGAAGATAGTGCGATGATATTTTTTGAAAAAGCATTTGCCATAGAAAAAACCGATGCTCAAAAATCGGAATACGCTCAAAAATTAGCAGCATATTATAAAGAGAAAAAGAATTATTTGCCCGAGTCTAAATGGTTAGGCGAAATATATAAATATAAAAAAGATGCTAATAATGTTGATCTGTTTAATTGGGGTGTAGCTTGTTTTAATGGACACGATTTTGTAAACGCCGATACTGCATTTTCAATGTACGAGCGCAAATATCCAACACAAACTTATGGTTATTATTGGGCGGCTAAATCGTGTGCAGCTATAGATAATACTATGGAAAGTGGTGTTGCAATTCCTCACTACGAAAAACTGATTGAAATTGCTTCAAAAGATACAGCTAACAAAACCAATCGCACCTGGTTAGCTACTGCCTATAGCTATATTGCTGCTTTTAAAGCTAATAAGTTTAAAGATTATAAAGCTGCATTAGATTTATACGATAAAGTATTATTGTTAGAACCAGCTAATGCAGATGCAATTAAATACAAACAAATTTTAGAAAAAATGATAGAAGAAAAAAAATAGAAATTATGTAAGTTGGTAACATAAAAAAAGTAGGATTTTATTCCTACTTTTTTTATGCTTAGAAAATGATTATAATAAGTTATACTTCATCCTGAGGCATATCTTTTATTTCATCAATGGTGTTAGCTTTTAATGTGGCCAATTCTTTTTTACTATAAACCAGTTTTGTAATAGTTACAAATAATACAGGAACTATAAATATGGCTAATAATGTTGCGGCCAACATTCCGCCTAAAACTGTAAAGCCAATAGTTGAACGTGCAACTGCACCTGCACCTTCAGCAAAAGCCAATGGCAATACTCCCAGTATAAATGCCATAGACGTCATTATAATTGGTCGTAATCTTAATTTAACCGCTTGTAAAGTTGCGGGAACAATATCCATTCCCGAGTCAACTCTTTCTTTAGCAAATTCAACAATTAGAATTGCATTTTTAGCAGCCAATCCTATCAATGTAATCAATCCTATTTGAGCATAAATATTATTACTTAATGCCGGAATAAAAGTTAAAGTAAGTATGGCGCCAAAAGCACCGGTAGGTACAGCAAGAAGAACAGAAAAAGGAACCGACCAGCTTTCATATAATGCCGCTAAAAACAAGAAAACGAATAATACGGATAATGCGAAAATATAAATGGCGCTTGATCCGGCATTTACTTCTTCTCTTGTTAATCCAGAAAATTCATATCCATATCCGCTTGGTAAAAATGCTGCTGCTGTTTCTTTTAGTGCATCAATTGCTTGTCCACTACTATAGCCTGGTTTAGGTGTACCATTAATTTCGGCGGTTCTAAATAAATTATAATGTGTAATTAGTGGAGCATTTTCAATTAGCGTATAACTAATTAAAGTTCCTAAAGGCAATAATTGTCCCGCTTGGTTTTTTACATAATATTGTTCAACATTTTTAATATCACCCCTAAATAAAGTATCTGCTTGGGCAACTACATGAAAGTTGCGACCGTAAATAGTAAAATCATTTACATATCTGCTGCCCAATAATGTTTGAAGTGTATTATATACGTCTGAAAGAGATACGCCTAATTTTTTACATTTTTCTCTATTAACAGTTAGTTGATAGCCGGGTGTTTTTGCTGTAAAATACGAAAAGGCACTTCCTATTTCCGGTCTTTTATTTAGTGCAGCAACAAAATTATTTACGACATTTTCAAAAGTTTTAACATCATCTCTACTTTCTCTTTGTTCTAATTCAAAAGTAAAACCTGCGGTTTGTCCTAAACCCTGAATTGCCGGTGGCTGGATTACACGAATACTTGCTTCTTTAATTGATGCAAAACGTTTTTGCAGCTCGGCAATAGTTGCCTGAATTTGTAATGCTTTATCGGTACGTTGTGCCCAAGGTTTTAATTGGCAGAAGATAGTTCCGCTATTAGATTTGGTGGCAAAAGTTACTACGTTTAACCCTCCCAATGCAGCAAAATGACCAACGGCAGGAGTAGATTTAGTAATTGCCATTATTTTGTTTAATACATCTAAACTTCGAGTTGTAGATGAGGCTTCGGGTAATTCATAGGTAATAAATAATCTTCCTTCATCTTCTGTTGGAATAAATCCTGTTGGTTTGTTTTTGAATAATAATCCGGTTCCTAAAAAAATACATCCTAACAAAATTAATGCTAACGGTGCCATTTTAATGGCTTTAGTAACACCATTTGTATAAGAAGCGGTGGTACGTTGAAACCATTCGTTAAATACAAAAAAGAATTTATTAATGCCCGATGACTTTTTGTTTAACCTCATGGGTTTTAACAGTAACGAACATAAAGCCGGCGTTAAGGATAACGCAATAAAGGCAGAAATAAGCACCGATATGGCAATGGTTATGGCAAATTGTTGATAAAGCCGACCTACAATACCGGGAATAAATCCAACGGGAATAAACACCGCAGCTAAGATTAATGCAATAGCTACTACCGGTCCCGAAATATCTTTCATGGCTTTAAATGTTGCTTCTTTAGCCGATAATTTTTCATGATCGATATTGTGCTGAACAGCTTCTACCACAACAATTGCATCATCCACTACAATACCAATTGCCAATACAAAACCAAACATGGTTAATGTATTAATTGTAAAACCTAATGGAACAAAAAATGCAAAAGTGCCAATAATAGAAACCGGAATAGCCAAAACCGGTATTAATGTGGCACGCCAACTTTGTAAGAATAAAAACACCACAATAATTACTAAACTTAAAGCTTCTAATAAAGTTTTTACAACTTCGTCGATAGAAACTTTTACAACAGAAACGGACTCAAAAGGAACAATATAATCTACATCTTTCGGGAAAGATTTTTTTAATTGATCCATTGCTTGATATACGCCTTTAGCAGTTTCTAAAGCATTACTGCCCGGTGCTTGATACACCAATAAATACGAAGCTCTTTTGCCATCTACAAAAGAATTGCTGGCATAACTAAATTTACCCAATTGAGCACGAGCAACATCTTTTAAATATACAATAGAACCGTTTTGGGAGTTGGTTCTAATAATTATATTGTTGAATTGCTCTTCCGAACTTAATCGGCTATTGGTTAATACAGAATATTCAAAAGCTTGCGTATTATTTTGTGGTGGAGCACCAACTGAGCCTGCAGCAATTTGAATATTTTGTTCTTGTAATGCGGCAATCACATCGTTGGTGGTTAAACCCAATTGGGCCAGTTTATCGGGTTGCAGCCAAATACGCATACTAAAATCATCGGCACGAGAAAAAATATCACCAACTCCTTTAACGCGTAATAATACATCTCGTACAAAAATATTGGCATAATTATCTAAGAATGGAACCGAATGAGAACCGGTAGGTGAATAAATGGCTACCAACATTAAAATACTTGGATTGCGTTTACGGGTAATAATGCCCAATCGTTTTACATCATCAGGTAGTTGAGGCGTTGCAATGCCTACACGA
>JAKAJX010000091.1 GCA_021824855.1 Bacteroidota bacterium
TATATTGCGTCATATTTTTTTGTAATGGATTCTGCTTTTATAGCTCCAATTGTTATTGTGCTATCGTTGGTATTTTCATATTCTCTTTTATTTATTTTATTTGTCCATAAGCCATTGGGATAATTTTTGTTTAAAATATTTTTAAGAGAATCGAATTCTGAAAGAGCATTGATTTTAAAATAACAGTATGCTAAATTGAAAATAGATTTTTCGGAATTAGGATAATTAGGATATCTTTTTAATAAAGCAGCATAATTGTCAATTGCAGATACATATTCTTCTAAGCTGTTTTCAAAAATTTCTCCGTTATTAAATAAGGCATTAGCTATTGAATCGTTGCTATCATTTATTTTTTTAGCAGTTAAAGGAATATTACCCAATAAACTCTCCATGGTTAAGGTTGCAGTAGGTTTAGCGATTGTATTTTGTGCAACATCAACATCAAGTACATTAACTGCCGAATTATTATTTATTCTTTTAGTAATTGCCGATTGTCGTTGCCAATTATCTACATTAGGTCTATCTCCCCATCGTAATCTAAAATCTTTAAATCCTTGTGTTTTTATACTTGCATTTGAAAAATAAAAATTATTTAAATTGTTGTTGGTTAAAGTTGTATTATCGAGTGTTGGGTATAAATTATTTTCAGCAACATCTTTCAATCCCTGTTTTTTTCTTAATTGATGGTATATTTTTTTTACGGCAATTAATCTTTCTTCATCACTCAATGAGGCTAAGTGTAATAAACTATCTTGCAAATGGATGGTAGCGTTATTTTCAATGATCTTTTTTAATACAGGTTTTAATAAATTAATTTTATTTTTTTCGGTAGTAGGTAAAGAAGAAGTGGTAACACTATCGTAAGCATTTAGTGCCTGCTGATAGTTGTTAGTTTGATAATAGAAATCGGCTAATTGTAAAAAGCTTTTTTGTTTTTGTACAATATTATTAGTACTTAGTTCAATACTTTTTATTAAATCGTTGATGGCGTTGCCCATATTTTTTTGTTGAAATTCCAGAAGAGCAGCAGCGTAATAAATAATATCTCTATAATCCTCAAACTTATCTTTTTTAGCAAGTTTGTATAAACTCGTTAAATTTTCTTGAACTGCATTTGTTTTATTTTTTTGAGAAGCTAAATGAACAATATTTAATCGGGCATAAACATTTAAATAGGGGTCTATTGTATATTGAATAGATTTTTTGAACATAGCAATAGCAGCATCAGGTAAGGAAGCAAGTTGGTATAATTGTCCGCATAAAAACTGCCAACGAGCCAACTCGCTATTGGTCTGGGCATTTTTTAATGATTTTTGAAGATAAACTGCAGCACTATCATACACTTTTTGTTTATAAAAATGATAAGCAATCAGCTCGTTGAGTTGCGGTTGTAACCGTTCCGGAAAATTAGGATCTATTTTTAAAATAGCTAATAAACCGCTTGCTTCTACCAGCTTATTTTGTTCTAAATAATTTCGTACTTGCCATAAAAAATTTTCATTTCGGGAAGGGGGATGTGTAATTTTTTTTAGTATAGTTTTTTTTTCGTTGGTAGCTACCGTAAATAAGCCATTATTGTTACTGGCATTGCTTCCTATGGGAATATCATAGCCATCATCTTTAGGAGCGTATATATAATTAATGTATTGAAAAACTTGTTGAGCCGAATCGAAATTTTTCTTAAAAAAATAGGCTTTGCCTAATAATAAGTATAAATCATCTACCCAATTATTTCGTAAATCGTGCAATAAAATACCTGCATTGCATTTGTAAATAACAGAATCTAATAATTGCTGATTTTCGGTAGCATCTAATGTATAATTATAAAAGGGTAGTAGTTGGGTGTAATCATCTTTAAACTCCATTTTTGCTTTATCAATCACTTCATTTAGTTTATTATTGGCGTTAAAAAAATAGTTATAATGTGTAACCATATTTTGATACCATTTTGCACTACCCTTTAATTTACTGTCGCCTGTTTTTTCAGACCGTAATTGCCTGTTTTCGTACTGTTTTGGTTTGTCTTTATCTAAGTTAATGGTAGTATTAGGCTGGCACAATACCATCATGCGAGCCAATACAAGCATAGTGCATAGCCAATATTTTTTTTGCAAGAAAGAAAACATCATGTACGTTAAGCGTAGAATTTCATCAGGCTTTAAAAATACAGTTTTTTATTATTCGCATCTTTTAAATCTGATAGTGCTTAACTTAGCATTAATTATTAAAATGGAAATATTACAAAATAACAATCCGTTAAAGCGTTTGAATAATCGTTATCGGTTGGTGGTAATGAATGATGACACGTATGAGGAAGTGGTAACTTTTAAATTAAGCCGATTAAGTGTTTATGTTGGACTAAGTACCATTTTTGTATTAATGGTAAGCGTTACTATTGCGTTAATAGTATTTACGCCTTTAAAATATTATATTCCGGGATATGGCTCTCGCCAAAGTAGGGCAGAAATACAGTTGCTTAAAATAAGAACAGATTCGTTAGAGCAAGCAATTCACTTTAAGGAACAATATTTTAATAGTTTAAAGAAGGTTTTAAATGGATCAACACCCAGTGCTTTAGATACTGCTGCACTACAAATACCTAAACAAGAAGTAACAAATGATTAGTTATGCAAATGGATAATAAAAACAAATTATTATACCAGTATGCAGCATTTGCATCGCAAGTAATTATAAGTTTGGCATTATCACTTTACATAGGTGTTGTAGCCGATAAAAAATTAAACTGGAAATTTCCTTTATTTAGCTGGTTGTTGCCATTATTGGTTTTAGTTGTATTATTGATTAAGGTAATCAAAGACACGTCAAAAAAATGAGTATGAATTATAAAACTTTTAGTAAAAACATTATTCCTTTATTTTTTTTATTTGTATTGGTAAATGCAATCATTTTATGGTTTCAAAACGATTTGCCTAAAATTAATATAGATTCAATGGTAGTATATGCAGCCAATGTATTACTGTTTACTTTAAGTGTATTAAGTTTAATGATGCATAGTAAAGCGGTAGATAAAAAAAATCCTAATGCGGCAATACGTGGTGTAATGGGAGCAACTGTTTTAAAGCTATTTGTATTAGGTACTGCAGCATTAACATATCTTACATTAGCAGGAACACATCGCAGTGTAAATGCCGTTTTTGTTGGAATGATTTTATATGTTTTTTACACCTTTGTAGAAGTTAGAATTGCTACCAAAATTAATCAAGACAATCAATAGATGGCGGCTAATGAACATCCCATGCAGGCATTGGCCGATTTTTTGCCTGATGGTGCTTTTCATTTGGTAGTACAATATATTCATCATTATAAAGTGCATCTTACGGTTACGCAAAAACGAAAATCGGTTTTAGGCGATTATCGGCATGCTCATTTCAATAAAAATCATCGCATTACAGTTAATGGAAATTTAAATAAATACGAATTTTTAATAACCTTGTTACACGAGTTGGCTCATCTATTAACCTTTGAGCAATATGGAAATAGGGTAGAGCCGCATGGTAAAGAATGGAAAACTTGTTATAGTAAATTATTACTCGAGTTTATACAGAATCAAATATTTCCCGGCGATATAATGCATGCGTTGCAGAAAAGTTTAATTAACCCTTCTGCAACTGCCAATGGCGAAACGGAATTATTATTACTACTTCGAAAATATAATACAATACAACGCAATGGATATTGTCATGTGGCAGATTTGCCGCATGGTGCTATTTTTGAAACCGATGATGGCAGAGTTTTTAGAAAAGGCAATAAAAGAAGAAAAAGATTTGAATGTACTGAATTAAAATCGGGGCATTTGTTCGCGATCAGCCCAATTATTGAAGTTAAAATAGTTACTGTTTAAGGTATGTTCTGTTTATTGCAGTGATAAATGATAAGTAACAATAAAAATCAATCCGTATTTTTGATTTATGCAAAATGAGCAAATTAATCCATGGAAAATAATTAATCAGACAACTGTTTATGATAATAAGTGGATTTCGGTCATTCATCATCAAGTAATTAATCCTTCAGGTGGAGAAGGTGTTTACGGAAAAGTACATTTTAAAAATTATGCTATTGGAATAATAGCGGTAGATGATCAGCAGCATACTTATTTAGTGGGTCAATATCGATTTACTTTAAACCAATATAGTTGGGAAATTCCCGAAGGTGGTTGCCCTATTTCCGAAAATGTAGTAGAAGCAGCACAACGCGAATTGTTGGAAGAAACAGGGTTAAAAGCAACCAATTGGCAAAAATTGGGCGAATCTTTTTTATCTAATTCGGTAAGTGATGAAAAAGCAATTTATTTTTTAGCAACCGGTTTATCTCAACATCAGCCTGAACCCGAAGAAACCGAGCAATTAGCAATTAAAAAAGTTACTTTATCAACCGCATTTAAAATGGTAGATGAAGGATATATTACCGATGCTTTGGCGGTATTGGCTTTGCAAAAGTTAGAAATATTATTACTTCAAAAAAAAGTTACTTTATAAAGTAGCATTACAGCAATATTGATTATGCATTATACTCAACAAAAAAAATATTATCCTTCTTCTTCGGCAATAAAACATAGCAATAACAATCTCATTGTTGGTCGCCAACCTTTAATCGAGGCATTTAATGCCGGAAAAGGGATTGATAAAATTTTAGTACAAAAAAATGCCACAGGAGATATTATTGAAGAAATAATGAATTTAAGTAAGCAGTATCAGGTGCCTGTGCAGTTTGTGCCTATTGAAAAATTAAATTCACTAACAAAAGTGAATCATCAGGGAGTTGTTGCATTTGCCGCTATCGTAAAATATTATGGCTTACAAGAAATAATAGATTTTGTTATTGCAAAAGCCGAAATGCCCTTATTTGTTATGTTAGATAGTATAACCGATATTAGAAATATTGGTGCTATTGCCCGAACTGCTCTTTGTTGTGGTGCACAAGCAATAATTATACCCGATAAAGGAGTAGGGGCATTGAATGAAGAAGCTATGAAAACCAGTGCCGGAGCATTAGGCAAAATTTTTATTTGCAGGGTTAATAGTTTAATGAAAGCTGTTGATGAGTTGCATTTAAATGGCATTAAAGTATTTGCCAGTGAAATGACTGCCTCTGAAAAACTATTTGATATTGATTTTACAGAGCCATGTGCTGTAGTAATGGGTGGAGAAGAAAAAGGCGTATTCCCTCCATTGATGAAAATATGCGATAAAAATTTTCAAATTCCAATGACGGGTAAGTTTGAGAGTTTAAATGTTTCAGTTGCTACCGGAATGATTTTATATGAAGCAATGAAGCAAAGAACTTAGTTAATGATAATTTTTTTCTATTGTAATGATATAATTGTTTCATGAAGTTTCATTTAGCTTTCGATATCAAACAAATGCATCAGCTCATTCATCATCGGCATAAAATAATGTTGATTGGAAGTTGTTTTACCGAAAATATTGGCGAAAAATTAAAGAAGCATAAATTTCAGGTGCTCGAGAATCCAAACGGAATTTTGTTTAATCCGGTAAGTGTGGCAAAAACAATTGCTACCATTATTCAAAACAAAAAATATACTGCCGATGATTTATTTTGTTTAAACGAAACTTGGCATAGTTGGCAACATCATAGCAGGTTTTCGGGTATTACAATTACAGAAGCTCTTACAAAAATTAATACATCTACAGAAAGTGCATATTCATTTTTACAAACTGCCAATTATTTATTAGTTACATTAGGTTCTGCATGGGTGTATACTTTAACAGAACATGCAGCTA
>JAKAJX010000079.1 GCA_021824855.1 Bacteroidota bacterium
ATCAACCGGAACAGGAGATTCCGTTTTAGTTCTTCCCCCTTTTCGGCTACCTACCATAATTACTTCTTGTAAATCTACTGTGGTAGGCTGAAGAGAAACAGTAACAGTATTGGATTTTACTGTTACATTCTTTACTTGAAATCCAACGGAATTAATTTCTAATACATCATTCATTGCTGCCATAATAGAAAATTTCCCGTCCTTGTCGGTGCTGGTTCCACCTTTAGATGATTTAATTTTTACAGTAGCACCTTCCACCGGAAGTCCTTTGCTATCTGTTACAATACCAGTAATACTGTGTTTTTGTGCAAAAACTTGGGGTAGCAAAAAAAGTAAACCAACCCCCAAAAAAAGTAGTTTGAAGATTCTCATGTGTGCTGATTTTATCAGCCCAATATAGTAAGAAAATATTTAAGTACATGAGCTTGTTACGAATTATTCTATTTTTATTGCTTATTACACTTATTTAAATCATGGAAAATATTCATAAAATAGTTACCGATTTTTTCTTCTCCCATACTAAAAAAATACCGGATAGAATTGAGAAATTACCACAAAGCGGAAGCGATAGAATGTACTTTAGAATTTACATTGCCGAACAAACATTTATTGCAACTTATAATACAAACATTAAGGAAAATAACACATTTATTTATTTTAGCAACCATTTTAAACATCAACAACTTCCTGTTCCTACCATTTTTGCTGCCAATGATGATTGTAATTTGTATTTACAAGAAGATTTGGGCACAGAAAGTTTATTAAATAAAATAGAAAATTTAGGTCATAACCCAACTGTATATCTGCTATTTCAAAAAAGCTTATCGGCACTGGCTTCTTTACAAATAACCGGCGATAAAGATTTAAACTACAACCAATGTTTAACAGCAAAAGAATTTGGCAAACAAGCCATTATGAGCGATTTGCTGTATTTTAAATATTATTTTTTAGATACTTTACGCATACCTTACGATAAGCAAGCTATTATTGACGATTTTGAAGCATTAAGCACTTACCTTACTAAAACCGAACATAAATATTTTATGTTTCGCGATTTTCAAAGCCGAAACATTATTGTTAAAAATAACGAGGTTTATTTTATAGATTATCAAGGCGGAATGAAAGGTGCATTGCAATACGATGTGGCCAGTTTATTATGGCAAGCCAAAGCCGAATTAAATGAAGAATGGAAAAATAGTTTACTCGATTTTTATATGAATGAAATTGATAAACTATTACCTAAACCCATTGACCGTATTACTTTTGTTAGTCAATACAATGGTTATGTATTAATAAGATTATTACAAGTATTAGGTGCTTATGGTTTTAGAGGATTATTTGAACGAAAAGCTCATTTTTTATCCAGCATTCCATTAGCCTTGAAAAGTGTAAAATATTTTTTAGAACATCAACGAATTGGCATTATTATGCCTGAATTTGATAGGCTATTGCAAGCAATGGTCAATCCCGAGATTATTGAAAAATTTACCCCACCAAAAGCTACTGATACTACTGCACTTAAAATTACCATTAATAGTTTTAGTTATAAAAAAGGATTACCGAAAGATGAATCGGGGAATGGTGGCGGATTTGTATTTGACATGCGTGGAATTTTAAACCCGGGAAGATTTGAAGAATATAAAACCCTTTGTGGAAAAGATAAACCGGTAATTGATTTTTTGGAACAACAAACCCGAATGAGCCAATTTTTAAACAGTGCTTGGGATTTAATAGATATTACAATTGAAGATTATTTAAAAAGAAATTTTAATCATTTAGTAATTAATTTCGGCTGTACAGGCGGTCAGCACAGAAGTGTTTATGCTGCAGAACAAACAGCAAGACATTTAAGAAATAAATATCATCTTAAAATAAATTTGCAGCATACTAATGAACTTAATTGGCTTAGAACAACTAACTAACTTTTATGAAAGCAATGATTCTTGCAGCAGGCTTTGGCAGCAGATTAAAACCATGGACCGATTATCATCCTAAAACTTTAGCAATAGTAAATGGAAAAACTTTATTACAAAGAAATATTGAATATTTACAAACGTTTAATATAACAGATATTATTATAAATGTGCATCATTTTGCCCATCAAATAATTGAAGCAATACAACAAAACAATGGTTGGGGAAGTAATATTACTATTAGCGACGAAACTAATGTTGTTTTAGAAACAGGCGGCGGATTAAAAAAAGCAAGTTGGTTTTTTAAAGAAGATTTTGTGTTATTAAATACAGATATACTTACCGATATGAATTTACATAACATGATATTACAACATAAAGAAAATAAGCCATTGGCTACCTTAGCCGTATCGGATAGAAACACTTCAAGATATTTATTTTTTAATACGAAAAATGAATTATATGGATGGAAAAATATACAAACCGGTGAAGAAAAACCACAACCATTTACTGCTGAAATAAATGATTTAACCCGCAAAGCCTTTAGCGGAATTCATGTTATTAATCCTGCCATATTTCCATTAATGCATCAAGAAGGAAAATTTTCAATGATTGATGTTTATATAAATTTATGCAGAGAACATTCTATTCATTATTTCGATCATTCTTCATCAAAATTTATTGATGTAGGAAAACCCGAAAATATTTTAAATGCAGAAAGCCTTTTTAACTAATGACTAACTACAATTTCAGTATATGCAAATTATGCCATCAAGGAGGCAACCGCATTGCTTATCGGCTAAAAATGGCAAATGTAATTGTATGCAAACATTGCGGATTTCATTATACCGATTATTTAGATGATGAATATTTACCACAATCGGCCCATGCAGAACAAATTACACATATTGATGAAAAAACCATTAAGTATATTGAACAAAAACTACAAAGCAATCCGCAACGTTTTCATCATCATACACAAATAGTTAAACAATATATACAGCAAGGAGAAAATATATTAGATGTAGGTTTTGGAGGAGCCATTTTTTTAAGAAATATGTTAGCAGCCAATATGCAGGCTTATGGCATTGAATTAGACAGGCAATATATTTTATATGCAACAGAAAAATTGCATTTAAAAAATGTATATTCTTTTCCCATACAAGATGCTTTTTGGCAAACCAATTATGCAGAATTTTTTAATGCAATTGTACTATGGGATGTATTAGAGCATGTAAACTTTCCTAATGAATTACTGCATAATGCAGTAAACTTATTACAGCCGAACGGATATATTTTCATTGATACGCCTTGCAGAAACAGCTTTTATCATATAACCGGAGAATGGATGAGTAAGTTAAGCTTTGGCTATTATAATGGCTTTTTACATTCCATGTATTCAAATCATCGGTTTGGGCATAAACAAATTTTTTCAAAAAAAGATATTCAATTCTTATTTCATCAATCGGATATTGAATTAATTTTTTTACAACAATTTCATGAAATTAGTTTTCCCTACGAATTTTATTTGCATAAAATAATCCAAAATAAATGGTTGCTTAAAATAGCCGTTCCTGCCACCAAACTATTTTTTATGGTATTTAAAGTAAAAAATAAAATGATGGTAATTGGAAAAAAGAAAAGCAAAAAATAAATTATATAACCGTATTATTTGTGTGCCATTTTAAACAATATACTCGATATTTTATTAAGTTAATTTGCTGTTAAGTAGGCATATTTTAAGTACGTTTAAGTATTTTCGGTAAAAACAGGAAAGATGTCTATAGAAGTTGTTCAACTAATAAAACAATATGGCGAACAGAAAGCAGTGAACGATATTTCTTTTACAATTAATAAAGGAGAAGTAGTTGGATTTTTAGGTCCTAATGGAGCCGGTAAAAGTACCACCATGAAAATAATTGCCGGCTATTTAACACAAAATGCAGGTACTGTAAAAGTTTGTGGTATGGATGTAACAAAAAATCCAATTGCCATAAAAAAGAAAATTGGGTATTTGCCCGAATCCAATCCGCTATACTACGATATGTATGTAAAAGAATACCTGCAATTTATTGGAGGAGTACATCAAATTAAAAACCTTAAAGCACAAATTGCTAAAACTATAGAACTTACCGGTTTATCAATTGAAGAAAAAAAGAAAATAGGTCAACTTTCTAAAGGATATAAGCAACGAGTTGGTTTAGCGGCAGCTTTAATTCACGATCCGGAAGTACTAATTTTAGATGAACCAACCAGTGGGTTAGATCCTAATCAAATTATTGAGATAAGAAATGTTATAAAAGAACAAGGTAAAAATAAAACGGTGCTATTTTCATCGCATATTTTACAAGAAGTACAGGCTTTATGCGATAAAATTATCATTATCAACAAAGGCAAAATTGTGGCTAACGATCGTTTAAACAATATGCAACATACCCAAACAAATAAAAACACTGTACTTGTTGAATTTGAAAATTTAACAGAAGAACAACTTCAAAAAATTCAATTATTATCAACTGTATCAACACTAACCTGCGTTAATTCAACTGTTACCATCGAAACGCTTCAACCGGAAGAATGCCGGAAAAGCATACTACAACTATCTTTAACAGAAAACTTGAATATCATTTCGCTACATACCGAAACCAAAAGTTTGGAAGATATATTTAGAACCCTTACACGCAAAGATTGATAATAATCATTAGTTATATCTGTAACAGTTGTATTAATTTTGCACCGCAATCGAATTCTTAATGAGGTATTCCTCGTTCACATTTTAAATTAAAAATTATGAGTTACATTGTAGAAGTTCATGCCAGACAAATTTTAGATAGCCGTGGCAACCCTACCATTGAAGTAGATGTATTAACCGATGATGGCGTAATTGGCCGTGCAGCCGTACCCAGCGGTGCAAGTACCGGTATTCATGAAGCCGTTGAATTACGCGATGGTGATAAAAAGAAATATGGAGGAAAAGGAGTATTAAAGGCCGTAAAAAATGTAAATGATATTATTGCAGATGCGATAGTTGGATATGATATAGCTCAGCAAGCTGCTATTGATCAGGCAATGATTGATTTAGATGCAACACCCAATAAATCTAAATTAGGTGCCAATGCAATTTTAGCGGTTAGTATGGCTGTTGCTAAAGCTGCTGCCGAAGAAGCCGGTTTACCTTTGTATAGATACATAGGCGGCACCAATGCCAAAACACTTCCGGTTCCAATGATGAATATTTTAAATGGTGGTGCACATGCCGATAATAAAATAGATTTCCAAGAATTTATGATTCAGCCGGTTGGTGCAAGTTCTTTCAGCGAAGGTTTGCGTTGGGGTGTTGAAATTTTTCACGCATTAAAAACTGTGTTGAAGAAAAAAGGTTTCAGCACAAATGTTGGTGATGAAGGTGGATTTGCTCCAAACATTCAAAGCAACGAAGAAGCTATTGAAACTGTATTGGCTGCAATTGGTTTAGCAGGATTTAAAACAGGTTCACAAGTTACCATTGCCATGGATGCTGCTAACAGCGAATTGTGGGATGGTAAAAAGAAAAAATATGTTTTCAAGAAAAGCAGTGGTAAAGAAATCGGCAGCGATGAATTAGTAAAATTTTGGGAAAGCTGGGTTAAAAAATATCCTATTGTATCAATTGAAGACGGAATGGCCGAAGACGATTGGAACGGATGGGCTGCTTTAACGAAAGCAATTGGCAACAAAGTTCAATTAGTAGGCGATGATTTATTTGTTACAAATGTTGAACGCTTACAAACAGGTATCGATAAAAAAATTGCCAATGCTTTATTGGTTAA
>JAKAJX010000026.1 GCA_021824855.1 Bacteroidota bacterium
GGAGCACATCCATCGGCATCTTCAGAATTATTGATGGATGAAAATGATGTTTCATTATATCAACTTATTCAACAAAATCCTTCAGAAATTATTTCCGAAAAAGTATTTAAGCAGTTTGGAGAGTTACCCTATTTATTAAAAATATTAGATGTAAAAGATATGCTAAGCATTCAAGTACATCCTACAAAATCTGCTGCTGTTAAAGGTTTTGAAGAAGAAGAAGCTGCCGGAATACCTATCAATGCTCCATATCGTAATTACAAAGATAAAAATCATAAACCCGAAATAATGGTTGCTTTAAGTGAATTTTGGTTGTTACATGGATTTAAGCACCCTGATAAATTAGAAAAAATTTTAGAAGATATACATGAGTTTAATATTCTATTGCCCTTATATCGAAAACAAGGAATAAAGGCATTATATCAGTTTGTAATGGAAATGAATCAAGATGAGATAGATACGATGCTGATAGGGTTAGTAAAAAATGAAATTAGAAAGAAAGAAGCAGGAGAATTAACAAAAGCAAATGAAGGTTGGTGGGTATGTAAATTATTTGAAGGCGATAAACCTATTAAAAACGTTGATAGAGGAATTTTTTCTATTTACTTTTTTAATATTGTAAAAATAGAAAAAGGAGAAGCTATATTTCAAGGAGCCGGCATACCGCATGCATACTTAGAAGGACAAAATGTAGAGCTAATGGCTAATAGCGATAATGTATTGCGTGGTGGATTAACGCCTAAGCATATTGATGTGCCCGAATTAATGAAACATATTTTGTTTGAAGGTATTAAACCTAATATATTAAAGGGAAATGAGGTGGGAGTGGGAGAAAAAAATTATCCTTGTCCTGTGGCCGATTTCGGTATTAATAAAATAGAGTTAGAAGCTACGAATTATGGTGCTTTATCTTCCTCATTTGAAATAATTATTGCTATTGAAGGAGGGTGTATTGTGAATGCCAATACCGATAATATTGTAATAAAACAGGGCGAAGCCATAGCTATTTTACCCAATACGCATTATAGTATCAATTCATCCGGTCATTGTTTATTGTTTAAGGCTTTTGTACCTTCGTAATTCACATATTGAGGAAAATAGAACTTGGGCAAATGCCTTTTACAACTATTTTTGCTTTAAATACCATTGAAATGAAATTAAAAGGACGACTTTTATTATTTGCCTCTTTATTAGTAGTGTTGGCAACAGCGTCAAAACTATTTTTTGCTCCTAAAATAGAATGGAGTGGGTTTTCGCCCATTATTGCAATTGCCTTGTTTTCGGGCATGGTGGTTGGAAATAAGCGAAAATCATTTTTATATCCTTTAGTAGCTTTATTTTTAAGCGATGTAATTATACAAATATTGTATCTAACAAATTTGTTTCCTTTTGCAGGTTTTTATTCTTTTCAGCTTTTAAATTATTTTCTATTATTAATTTCTGTGTTTATTGGTTGGGCTTTAAAGGGAAATAATTACATGAAAATTATTTCTGGTGTATTTCTTTCACCTACTATATTTTTTATTGTTTCTAATTTCTTTGTATGGGCCACACATGGCGGTTATAACAGAGCAATGAATTTTGGTGGATTAATACAATGTTTTGTTGATGGAATGCCTTTCTATAAAAATTCTTTAATTGCTACGGTTATATACATTCCTGTTTTAATTGGCTTGTATAATTATGTGGTAGAAAAAAGTTATAGAGTAACGCTAAAATAAAATAATGGCAGTAAGTATAAAAAAAACATCTTTTTAGATGTTTTTTTTATGGGTTTTCCTCTTCATATACCGAGTCTATTAATAAATTATTTCCATCTGCCGCAGTTGTAGCTAATTCATCGCAGCGATTATTAAATATATTATTTGCATGGCCTTTCACCCATTTAAATTGGATGGTAAAATGTTTTGATAGCTCATTGTATTGAAGCCATAAATCTTTATTCTTTTTTCCTCCTTTAAAATTTGTTTTAATCCAACCTTCTAACCATTTTTTTTCAACTGAATTGATTACATATTGGCTATCGGTGTATATTGTTAAAGGAATATTTTTTTTAGTAAGCGATTGTAATGCCACAATAATTGCCATTAATTCCATTCTGTTATTCGTTGTTCTTCTATAACCCGCCGATATTTCTTTTCGGTGATTTCCCCAAATTAGCACAATACCATATCCGCCCGGACCCGGATTGCCACGCGAAGATCCATCTGTATAAATGTGTAACGAATGCTGCATAATAGGCAATAAGTGTGTTATGAAGAAAGCATATTTTTTAATGTAGTGCTTATAATTTTATACAATTCTTATAAATAAAAAAATCCTTTCATGTACAAAATTGCTTTACCGGAAATTACTACGCGATTGCCTTTATTTTCACACCATAATGTTCCACCTCGTTTAGAAATTTGTTTAGCTACTAAAATATCTTTTTTAAGTTCTTTACTCCAATAAGGAATTAAACTGCTATGGGCCGATCCTGTTACAGGATCTTCGCCTATCACCGAATTAGGAACAAAAAATCGAGAAACAAAATCACAATCATTTCCTTTTGCTGTTACAATAAAACCCAGTGTGTCAACTTTATTTAACCATTCAAAATCGGGTTTAAACTTTCTAACTTCATCTTCTGTATTATACACCAAAAGATAATCTCTGGATTTTAATATGTGTTTGGGATGAATATTAATTCCTTCTATTAATGCAACAGGTGGATTGGCAGGTTGTGGAGCTCGAGCAGGAAAATCCATCTGTAATACATCTTCTTTTTTGGTTACATATAACGATCCGCTTTTGCTTTCGAAATGGATAGTTTCTTTATTGTATTGTAACTCAGTAAAAATAATAAAAGCAGCAGCTAATGTTGGATGCCCAGCTAAATCAATTTCCAATTCGGGAGTAAACCATCTGATATGAAAAATATCGTTTTGTTGTACAAAAAATACAGTTTCTGATAAATTATTTTCCATTGCCAATTGTTGCATGGTTTCTGTTGAAAGCCATTGTTGTAGCGGACAAACCGCTGCAGGATTGCCTCCAAATAGATGATCGGTAAAGGCATCTACCTGATAAATTGTATAGGGTTGCATAACTAATCTTTTATTAGTAAAACATAAAAAAACCTGTAGTCAAAACTACAGGTTTAAAATGGTTCGATTGAAGTATTATTTAAAATCTCCTGCGTAAATTAATATCATTTTATCCGGGTTAATATATTTTTTTAGTGCTTCATTTACTTGCAAAACCGTTAATGCTTTTACGTTATTTTCTAATTTTGTAGATTCTGATAAATCTTTATTATCTGCTAAAAATGAACTTAGTTTTTGTGAAAGATAATTATCTAAGCCTAAATATGTTTTGCGTTGTTGTAGCCAGCTTGCTACCGATTTCTTTAATTCATCTTCTTTAAAACCATCTTTTAAAGCTTTATTAATTTCGTCGCGTAAAGCACTATCTAATCTGTTTTTGAATGCAGGATTAAATATTGCATAAACACCCCAAGATGAAGCTTCGTATTTTGCACTAACATTCAGATAAGATCCGGCACCATAACTCATGCCTTCATTTTCTCTTAAACGATTAGGAATGCGTGATGATAGAAAAGCGCCGCCGCCTAATAATTCGTTGGCCATTTCCAATGCCGGAAAATCGGCATCAGAATCTTTTATTTTTATATTAATACCACCAATGCACATGGCATTCTTTTTATCGGGAGTGCGTATTGCTTCTGTATTTTCCTTTGTTTCAAAATACTTTTCTTCTATTTCTGTGTAAGAGCTTTTGCTGTTGAATTTAGAGAAAGAAGTTTCAAAAAATTCTCTAATCTTATCCGGCTCTATGCCTCCTACAAAAGAACCAACACCATTATTTATTCCATAAAATTCTGCATAAAATTTTTTAAGGTCATCCACACTAACAGCAGCTAATTCGCTTAAAGACTCATCTACATTTTTAGGATAATACGGATGACCTTTAGGATATAAGGAAGTTTTTTTAGAGAAGGCAGTAATGGCTACTGATTGTGGATCGCTTTTACTTGACTCTAACTCACCTTTCATATTGAGAACAGCTTTATCAAATTCGTTTTTATCAAACGAAGGATGCCATAAAATTTCTTTTAATAATAGTAATGTAGAATCTAAATTATTTTTATCGGAATTGATAGAAATGAATACAGTTCCGGCATTTCCCGAAAAATTAATAGAACTTTTTAATTTATCTAAAGCATCATTAATATCTTTTTTGCTTAAAGTGGTTGTGCCACTTTTCAGCATTTGAGCGGTAAGCTCGGGTATTAATCCTTTGTTAGATAAACTTTTTTCGTTACCAAATCTTAATTGAATATTGGCATATACTTTATCGCCTTTAGTAGATTTTTTTAATAAAGCATATTTAAAACCATTTGATAGTTTACCGTAAATAGTATTCTTCTTAATATTATCAATAGTGGCTTCAAATGCAGTAGCGGTATTTTGTGTTTGAATAGTTTTTCCTTTGTAATCTTTTGTCAATGCTGCAATGTCTGGGCGTTCCGGTACTATTACTCTTTGAGGGTTTTTATCCGGAATAAATATTCCATAAGTTCTGTTGCTCGATAGATAGTATTTTTTTGCAACAGCTTGTACATCGGCTAAAGTTAATTTTTCAACACGGTCTCTATAAATATAATCTAATCTCCAATCGCCTGCACCAATTATTTCTGCAAGGTTGATACAGAATCTGATTGTATTGGTTTGGATATCGTTAATTTGTTTTAGAAGTGTGTTTTTAGCTCTATTTAATTGTTCTTCTGTAAGCTGCGTTGTAATTAATTTATCCATTGTAGATAAAAAAACTTGTTTCGCACTATCGAGATTTTTTTCGATAGGAATATCGCAACTGAAATAGGTAAATCCCGGATCGTATAAAACTTGGCTCGAGCCTGAAACTTTGGTAGCCAGTTTAGTTTCAACTAATGCTTTGTATAAAATACCCGAAGGGTTATTGGTTAAAATTTCAATTAATGCATCGTTAGCAGGATAATCTTTATCGGAAAAGCTGGGTGTATGATATGCCATGCCAATATACTGCATATCTCCATTGCGTTTTAGTTCTACAAAACGTTCACCATCCTGAGGCGGTTCTACCGTATAAGAAGGTTGTATAATTCTTTTTGGCTTAGGAATATTTCCAAACAATTTACTAATCCAATTCAGTGTTTTTGCTTCATCAAATTTTCCTCCAACAATTAAAGTAGCGTTATCGGGCTGATAATATTTTTGATAGAATAATCGCAAACTTTCAATTGGCACTCTTTCAATATCTTCTTTACTTCCAATGGTACTTTTTCCGTAGTTATGCCATAAGTACATGGTGGATAAAATTCTTTCTTGTAAAATATTATCCGGATAATTTTCGCCACTTTCAAATTCATTTCTTACTACCGAAAATTCTTTTTGTAAATCTTCTTTTTTCATTAAAGAATTTACCATTCTATCGGCTTCCATATCTAATGCCCAATGTAAATTACTATCACTTGCCGGAAGTACTTCAAAATAATCTGTTCTATCATACCAAGTTGTTCCATTGGCAAAAGCTCCTTTATCGGCAATGGTTTGTTTAATACTCGAAAACTTTTTAGAACCTTTAAATAGCATGTGTTCTAATAAATGGGCCATTCCGGTTTCGCCATATCCTTCCATTCTTGAACCAACATGATATACAATAT
>JAKAJX010000131.1 GCA_021824855.1 Bacteroidota bacterium
TATATAATTCTTTTGTTAAGCTTATTGAGTTTCTTTTTTTTCTTCCAACTAAAATAACCGAATAGCCATTATTCGATAATGATCTGCAAATTCTTTGCATTCGTTGATCGTAAGAAAGGTCATTAGAAACCGTAAAAATAATTGTAGGCAAATAATAAATATTGTCTGTAATAAATATATTAACTAAAATTGCTTGTAAATGTAAAAACTTTAGCTGCAATTTGCTATTTTTTAAGTAAAACTCCCTACCTTTGCCGCCATAATTAAACAGAAGAAATTTTTTGGATGTTTTTAAAAGAAATTGAGATGCCAATTACAAAAGAAAAAAAAGCAAATATTTTTGCAAACTTTGGCGGAAATGCTGCCAATACAGGTTCTATTGAGGCTCAGATAGCTTTATTAACAGAGCGTATCTCTCATATCAGTAATCACCTGCAAGCAAATAAAAAAGATTTTTCAACCCACAGAGGTTTAATGCAATTAGTTGGTCAGCGTAAACGCTTACTTACTTATTTACAAAGAACTAATCTTTCAGGTTATCGTGCGTTAATTGAAAAATTAGGGTTAAGAAAGTAAAAAAAATTATGTTAATGATATAAAACTGTTCCCAACTATTTATTAAAGTTGGGAATAGTTTTTTGCATAATACCCTATTTTCTTCTTAGTAAACAAAATTGTAAGGTGAAGGTGTTTTTCTATCGTTAGAAAAGTATCTAAAAAATGTTAGAGCCATGTTATCACAACCCATTCAAGTAAGTTTTCAGTTACCAAATGGTAATGAAGTTTTTATAGAAACCGGTAAATTGGCCCGTCAGGCAGATGGAGCTGTTACGGTACGCCAAGGTAATTGTATTTTATTAGCTACGGTTTGTGCTAATAAAGAACCTAAAGAAGGACAATCATTTTTTCCATTAACTGTTGATTATCAAGAAAAATTTGCTTCTGCTGGTCGCATTCCCGGTTCCTTTTTTAAGCGTGAAGGTAAATTGAGTGATTATGAAGTATTGATAAGCCGTTTAATAGACCGTGCACTTCGTCCTCTTTTTCCTGAAGATTATCTTTGCGATGTACAAGTACTTGTAACTCTTATTTCATCCGATAAGGAAGTAATGCCCGATTCATTAGCTTGTTTGGCTGCATCTGCTGCATTAGCAGTTTCCGATATTCCTATTAAAGAAATTATCTCAGAAGTAAGAGTAGGTAGAATTGATGGCGAGTATATCGTAAACCCTTTTCGCTCTCAGTTAGTGAATGCCGATATGGATTTTATTGTAGGTGCAACTGAAAAAAACCTTATGATGGTAGAGGGCGAGAGTAGTGAATGTAGCGAGGAGGATTTAATTAAAGTGCTACAAACAGCCCACGATGCTATTCGAATTCAAATTGAAGCTCAGAAACAATTAAGAGAGAAAAAAGGTATTTCAGAAAAACGTACCTATACAAAGCCGGAGCAAAATGAAGTGTTACAGCAAAAAGTTATTGATTTTGCCAAAGAAAAAATGTACACTATT
Source organism: Bacteroidota bacterium (assembly GCA_021824855.1). Classification (GTDB taxonomy): domain Bacteria; phylum Bacteroidota; class Bacteroidia; order Chitinophagales; family Chitinophagaceae; genus JAKAJX01. The sequence continues at coordinate 1,512 of JAKAJX010000131.1, forward strand.
GCCAAAAGTGCAACATCGAAAGAACAAAGAACTGATTCTTTTAACGAGTTAAAAGAATCGCTCATTACAAGTTTAGGAGAAGAAGTAGAAGATAAAGACAAAAAATTAGCCGCTAAATATTTTGATGATTTGCAATGGGAAGTGGTTAGAAATATGATTTTGGACGATAGAATGCGATTGGATGGCAGGAAATTGGATGAAGTTCGGCCTTTAGCTATGGAGGTAGATATTTTACCTGCACCACATGGTTCTGCTTTATTTACAAGAGGTGAAACTCAATCACTTACAACCGTTACTTTAGGAACACCTTTAGATAGATTGTTAATTGAAAGTGCCGCATCTTCCGATTATGCAAGTTTTATTTTACACTATAATTTCCCTCCATTTTCTACTGGTGAAATTAAACCAATGCGAGGTCCTGGTCGTCGCGAAGTTGGTCACGGTAATTTGGCCATGCGTAGTTTGAAACAAATGTTGCCCGGAAATGATTATCCATATACTATTCGAGTGGTTAGTGATATTTTAGAATCGAATGGTTCATCCTCAATGGCTACAGTTTGCGCCGGTTCATTGGCATTAATGGATGCAGGTGTGCCAATTCCGAAGCATGTTAGCGGAGTGGCAATGGGATTGATAACACGTTCTTCAGATGGTAAAGCCGCGATATTAACCGATATTTTAGGTGATGAAGATCATTTGGGCGATATGGATTTTAAAGTTACTGGAACAAAAGATGGTATCTGCGGTGTGCAAATGGATATAAAAATTGATGGATTAAGTATGGAATTAATGGCTGAAGCATTAGAACAGGCCAGAAAAGGAAGATTACATATTTTAGATGCAATGTACACAGCAATTGCTGCTGCACGTGCAGAGGTTAAACCTCATACACCAAGAATGGAGAAATTGTTTATTGATAAAGAATTTATTGGTGCTGTAATTGGGCCACAAGGAAAAGTTATTCAAGAAATTCAAAGAGTTACCGGTACTACCATTAATATTGAAGAAGTTGGTAATATAGGTGAAGTAAGTATATTTTCTCCTGAAAAAACAGGATTAGAAAAAGCTTTAGCATGGATTAAGGGATTGGTAGCTGTTCCTCAGGTAGGTGAAGTGTATGAAGCAACCGTAAAAGGCATTAAAGAGTTTGGTGCATTTGTAGAGTTTTTACCTAAAAAAGAAGGATTACTGCACATTAGCGAAATAAGCTGGAAGCGGTTAGAAACTATGGAAGGCGTATTGAAGGAAGGAGATAAAGTTAAAGTAAAACTAATTGGTATTGATCATAAAACAGGTAAGTTTAAATTAAGTAGAAAAGTATTAATACCTAGGCCGGAAATGAAACCACCTGCTACTTCCGAAGAAAATCAAAACAATTAATATAATTCGAATTAACCGACCCCGATTTTCGGGGTTTTTACTTTAGAATATGCCTTATATAGAAATTCAAATTTATGAAGTATCAGAAGTATTGGAAATGTTAATTGCCGAACTTTTTGAAATTGGATATGACGGGTTTGAAGAAAAAGATGCCCAATTAAATGCGTTTATAGGAGATGCTGCATTTAATGAAAATGATTTAATTTTAATTTTGAATAAATATCATTTAAATTATTCAAAATCAATAATTAAAGATAAAAATTGGAATCATATTTGGGAAACTAATTTTCAACCGGTTGTTGTAGATGATTTTGTTGCCGTGAGAGCCGAGTTTCATCAACCATTTACTGATGTTTTACATGAAATTGTAATTACACCTAAAATGAGTTTTGGAACAGGGCATCATGCTACTACTTTTATGATGTTGCAATTAATGCGTACGATTAATTTTACCAATAAAACGGTATTCGATTTTGGAACCGGCACAGGCATTTTAGCCATATTAGCCGAAAAATTAGCAGCTAAAAAAATTATTGCAGGCGATAATGATGATTGGAGCATTACGAACGCTATTGAGAATGTAGCTACTAATCATTGTAAAAATATTACCATTGAAAAAATAGCTGATGCAAAATCATCTATTGTATTCGATATCATTATTGCGAACATCAATAAAAATATTATTCTCGAAAATTTATCTAACTTAAATAATTGTTGCGTAGAAAATGGAGAGATTTTGCTAAGCGGATTGCTGGAAGATGATGAAAAAGCCATTATAGAAGCAGTCGCAGATTATGGTTGGAAATTGCAAAAAGTAGTCAAAAAAAGTGGATGGATAGCTATGGACTACAAAAAAGTAAAAACGCTGCATTAATTTACGTTAATAAATTATGAATTATCAAATGGATTGTTATCTTTGTTTTTACCACCAAACATATTCCCAATGAATGAATTCCTATTAATTATCATTGCTTATTTAATTGGTTCAATTCCTACCTCTGTTTGGGTTAGCAAATATTTTTTTGATATTGATATAAGAGATTATGGAAGTGGCAATGCAGGTGCAACTAATACTTACCGAGTTTTAGGCAGCAGATGGGGAACATTTGTTATGGTTGTTGATATGTTAAAAGGAGTAATAGCTACATCGCTGTATATATTAATGCCTTACTATTTAACTGATGAATGGAGTAGAACTAATTTTATGATTGGTTTAGGAATGGCATCAGTTGTAGGTCATATTTTTCCACTTTGGGCAGGATTTAAAGGGGGCAAAGGTGTTGCTACCTTATTTGGGATGGCATTAGCCATTCAACCAATTGTAGCTATTAGCACAGTTGGCGTATTTTTAATTGTACTATATCTTACACGTTTTGTTTCATTAAGTTCAATATTAGCCGGTATTGCATTTATGGTTTTTATTCTTTTTATTTTTAACGAAAAAGAAACCTTGTATCGCATTTTTGCCGTAATTGTTGCTTTACTAATTGTTCTCACTCACCAAAAAAATATATCTCGATTATTAAAAGGCACCGAAAGCAAAGTTCCAATTTTAAAATATAGAGATCGCCGTCGTCAAAGAAAACGTGCTTAGCATTTCTATTTTATAAGCTTTAAATTTGCCTGCTAAATAGTTTTATTTTTTATGAAAAAATATTTTTTTATTGCTATACAGCTAATGGCTGTATTATTTTCTGCATGCCATAGAAATGCTATAACCGGAAGAAGTCAATTATCACTTGTTCCCGAAAGTGAAATGCAAACTTTGGCTATTACACAATACAAAACCTTTTTAAGTTCTAATAAAGTGGCACCTGCCAATACTAAAGATGCGGAAATGGTAAAACGGGTGGGCAATAAAATAGCTATGGCTATAACAAAATATTATACCAATTTAGGAATGCCCGATGCTTTAAAAGGATATAATTGGGAATTTAATTTAGTTGAATCGAAAGAAATTAATGCATGGTGTATGCCCGGAGGTAAAGTGGTAGTATATACCGGTATTTTACCAATAACACAAAATGAAACTGCCTTAGCCATTGTATTGGGACATGAAATTACTCACGCAGTTGTTGGTCATGGTCGGGAGAGAATGAGTCAACAATTATTAGCACAAGGCATAGGTGTAATTGGCAATATTGCATTAAGTAATAATCAGCAAACAGTTGATATATTCAATCAGCTATATACACCAACTGCCGAAGTAGGTGTGTTGTTACCCAATTCAAGAAGGCAAGAGGCAGAGGCTGATCATTACGGGTTAATTTTTGCAGCTATTGCCGGATATAATCCTGAAGAAGCAATTCCATTTTGGAAGAGAATGGCTGCTTTAGGTGGCGAAAAACCACCCGTTTGGTTAAGTGATCATCCTGCAGATGAACAACGTATACAAAGTTTAGAAGCATTAATGCCTGAAGCCAAAAAATACTATTTGGCCGCTAAGCATTAAATGAGATAATTTAATAGATACAGCAAATTTGTTTATCTTTTTCTATTAAGTGTCTTCATTTTTTCATAACTTTGCTTCCCATTCACATCACCTGAAATTGTTTTTAGGCATGTCAAATCAGAGTTTGTTTGAAAAATTACAATTGCAAGACGAAAAAAATCTGTTAATTCAGGGATTGCCGTCTTCCATTGAAAAGCAGTTTGCAAAATTATCTTACGCCAAAAACGTAACACCTCTTTTAAAAAGTAAAAAAATAGATTTTGCCTTAGTGTTTGCTGTTAATCAGCAGCAGCTAAACAATATTATGCGTGAAGTATTTACTGCTTTAC
>JAKAJX010000077.1 GCA_021824855.1 Bacteroidota bacterium
ATCGGCAGTAGCGAATATTTTGATTTGTTATTCGATAATAAAGAGTATGGAGAATTATTCGACAATATTATTAGTAAAGATTTTTTAAAGTTTACCGACCTAAAGCCTTATCAACAAAGGTTAGATGAAATTTATGCAAAATCGCATTTAAAAGATTCTATGCGAGTAGCCGTAGGAAAAATTAATGGCGAGGAAATGGTAATTGCTTGTATGGATTTTGAATTTATTGGCGGCTCATTAGGCAGTGTAATGGGCGAAAAGTTTAGTAGAGCAGTTGACTTTTGTATTGAATATAAATTACCCTATTTAGTAATTAGCAAAAGTGGTGGTGCCAGAATGATGGAAAGTGCTTTTAGTTTAATGCAATTAGCTAAAACAAGTGGCAAACTTTCGCAATTAAGCGATGCTAAACTGCCCTATATTTCTTTACTAACAGATCCAACTTTTGGCGGTATTTCTGCAAGCTTTGGCATGTTAGGCGATTTAAATATAGCCGAACCGGGAGCACTAATTGGTTTCGCAGGACCTAGAGTTATAAAAGAAACAATTAAAAAAGATTTACCGGAAGGGTTTCAAAGAAGCGAATTTTTATTGGAACATGGTTTCTTAGATTTTATAGTAGATAGAAAAGAATTAAAAAGTAAAATGAGCCAATTGATAGTTCTATTTAAAAATTAAACTCCATTCGTACAGTTTTTAATGTAGTAAAATCTCACAAAAATTCGGCCGTCAGGTGGTTTAGTGGCTATGGCAAAAGAAATGAACAATAGACAGGCATATTTTAACTATCATATAGAAGATACCTATGTGGCCGGTATTGTTTTATTGGGTACCGAAGTAAAAAGTATTCGAGAAGGTAAATTAAGTTTTAATGATGCATTTTGCATGTTCGAAAAAGGCGAACTTTGGGTAAGAGGTTTATACATTGCCGAATATAAATTAGGTACCAGTAATAACCATATTGCAGTTTACGACAGAAAGCTATTACTTACCAAAAGAGAATTAAAACGATTAGCCATTAAATTAAAAGATAAAGGCTATACTATTATTCCTTTACGCGTATTTATTAATGATAAAAATTTAGTAAAAATAGAAATTGGCATAGGAAGAGGAAAAAAATTACATGATAAACGTGATACAATAAAACAACGCGATACTGAACGAGAAATTAAACGCTATCTTGCTTAACTACATTATTGCATTGGAATCTCTACCGAAAAACTCATATTCATTTCATTATCTGTTTTCATCAGTAATAAAGAAGGTCGCTCTACATTAAAATCCGTAAGTAACAAAACAAATTTACTCGTAATAATTTTTCGTTTATTTAAAAAAGCTTCCGAAGCAGTAAAGCTTATTGGTTTACTGATACCATGAAAAGTAATGATTCCATTTACAATAACTGCATTAATATTCTCTTTTACAGAAGTGCTTATAAACTTTACTTCGGGATATACTTGAGCATTAGTTATTTTTAGCATTCGTTCATCTCTGAGTTTATTTTTACTATCAAACGAAGCTACTTTTGCAGTAATAGTTACTTTAGTTATTTGAAAGTTTTTCGCATCATATTCAATAGCACCTTCTACCGCTTTACACACCCCATCCCAACTATGCAATGGATTAGATAAATGATAACTAATATACGATGTTGCTTTATCAATTGTTGCCGTTCGAGTATTTTCAATTATAGCACCATAAATATGAATACAAAAAAGAGAAAAAAATACTACCGCAAATTTTTTCATGCTATTTATTTAATTAAATGTACAACTGCTTTACTGCTATCCGGTAATAGTTAATGTATTTCCATTTACTGCAACATTGTATTGTTGTAAAGGAGAAGCAGCAGGTCCATTAGCAACACTTCCATTGGAATTAAATAAAGAACCATGTGCAGAGCAATAAAATTGGTTGTTATTACCTTGATATACCACCGTAGCACCTTGATGTGTGCACATTTGAGAAACTGCTAAGTATTGTCCGTTAACAGTTTTGGCAATAATAATTCCATTTGCATAAATATACCCGCCGGGGTTAAGTAATGCCGCATTAGCCGATGCAGTTAAATCGATTGATAAATTTACTTTTGCCGGAGGAGTAACAACGGCATTGCCGCCTTTTGAACAACCACCTAAACATCCAAACATAAATATTCCGGCTGCACTCATTCCAATTTGGGATAAAAATTCTTTTCGGTCCATACTATTGATTTTAAGTTGTATAATGATATTGACCAACTATAAATACTTTTCACCCAAGAAATGTTGCCCTATTACTGTTAAAAAAAAGTTTATATTATTATATCAAATAGTATTTAAAAAACAACTGCAAAAATCAAACAACAATTGGCAAAGAAATTTTAACTAAAATTCCGCATGGCTTGTTATCAGTAATTTCAATAGTTCCTTTTGCATTTTTAATAATGATTTGAGCAATTGCTAATCCTAAGCCAATACCCGGATGATGCTTGATTGGCTTTGCATCTAAAGAAAATGGTTTAAAAGCAATTAAAGATTCAGCGTCAGAATTTTTACCACAATCGGCAATGGTAATGATATACGCTGCATCTTCAACTGCTGTATTGATGATTATCGGATTGCCTTTTTCTGAAAATTTAAATGCATTATCTATTAATTCAACAAGCAAAGTTTCAAAAATATCTTTAGTTAATGGTATTACAACATTACCCTGTATATCAATTATTACATCAGATTTTCTATTATATTTTTCCGAAATTATTTTGCATGTTTTTTCTGCCAATTCTTTTGTATGCACATACTCAATAGCTGATGATTTTGATTGTATATTTTCTTCCTGATCACGCCAATATTTTACTTTATTGAGTAATTGCAATAAACGATTAATCGACATTTCAATATAATTCATATACTCCTGAGTGGCTACTGCATCGGCAGCTATATTGTTATTATTTTTTAATAGTTGTAAATAGCTGATGATATCGTTAATAGTAGCAAAAAATTCTTGATTGGTAATAAGTGTAAATCCATTTTCTAATTGCTGTAATTTTTGTTCTAACGGAAAATTAATTTCTTTCTTACGCATTAATCTGGTATTAATTGCATCAATTAATTGTGCCGATTTAACCGGTTTAACCAAATAATCATCGGCACCAAAACTCATACCCGTTCTTAAATCATCATATTCCGATTTTGCGGTGAGAAAAATAAAGGGTGCATTGGTAAAGCCTTTAGAGCGAAGTGATTCAATAAAATGATATCCATCCATATCAGGCATCATTATATCGCAAATAATTAAATCGGGCAATTCAGTTTCATATTGCTGCAAGCCTTCTATGCCATTAGACGCTGTTATTACCTCATAATCTTCAAACTCTAATATTCTTTTTAAATTAAATAGCAATGGTCGTTCATCATCAATCAGTAGTAGTTTGGTTTTTTTCATATTGGATATATTTAAAATGAGTTATAAATGTACTCCCCTTTCCTTCTTCACTTTTTACTTCAATATTTCCGTTGTGCATTTTAACAAACTTATCAACAATAGCTAATCCTAATCCATATCCGTTATGCTGATCAGAATTATCTGCCCGATAAAATGCTTGAAAAATATTAGGTATATCTTTTTCAGGAATACCAATTCCTTTGTCGGTAATAAGTAGTTGAAATTCATCTTGCAAAAATTTTATCTCCACCAAAACCTCGCAATCAACAGGCGAATATTTAATACCATTCGATAATAAATTACTTACAATATGCCAAAACAAGCTGGGGTCAATCCATGCTTCTTTAGGCGAATTATATAGTTTCAGTTGTATTTTTTCAGCCCCGAATTTTGTTTGAAATCTCGTTCGTATAATTCTCCTTATTAGGGCAATAACATCGGTTTGTTTTGGACGAAAAGGCATTTGATTTTCTTCAAATCTTCCCATTACTAAAAAGTTACGCATCATATCGGATAAGCGTTCTACCTCTTCATAAATATTTTCAAATAATTCTTCCGATTGGTTAAATATTTCTTTATTATTTTTTTTAAGCTGCATCTCTAACAATTCGGTACTGCTAACAATGGTAGAAAGTGGGGTTCGGAACTCATGCGATACACTTGTAATCATTTTAGATTTCATTTCGTGCAACTCTTTTTCTTTATTCAATGTTTGCTGAATTAATAATTCGGCTTCTTTTCGGGCTGTTATATCCTGAATTAAAATAGATACTCGCTTTTCGCCATTAAACATTTTTACCAAATTCATTTTCGCCAAAAACCAATTATTTACATTCCCCATTGAATCGAGATATTCAACCGATTGAGTAGTTTCTGTAGCTAATACTTTTTTAATAGCTTTTTCTAAAATGTTCCCTATTTCCACACCTTTTATAGCGGTAATCCTTTTTCCCTTCATTAATTCTTTCGGCATCGATAACATTGTTTCATCATTACACCAAATATTTACCAAATCGAGTTGTGCATTTACTTCTAAAATAATGTCATCTAAAGAAGTTACTAACGATTGTAGTTCATCTTTACTTAATGCCAATTTATGTGCATCGTTATTGGCATTGCGAATAAATTTGCTATTACCTAAAATAGAAGTGAATAATTGACGGAAATACGAAATAACTACCGATACCTGTGGCGTTGTATTATCTATTAATAATTCGGAGGTAACTAATACGCCCATAATTTCTCCTTTTTCAACCAACATATACAACAAAAAACCTGTACTATCAATGGTGAAAGGAAATGCATTATACAACGCTACCTCATTTCGCTGATTAATATTTTGCTGAATATTTAAACAAGTTTCTTCTAAGTAATTTAATAAACGTTGCATAGAGCTTTCTTGCGCATACAACCACGAGCCTGCTTGTGCAATAATTTTTAAAGCCGGGTAAGTGCCTTTCCATTCCAACTCGGCAACAAAAGAAAAAGGAGCAATCCCTTCATTCTGAAAAAAAGTTAAACAAATTTCAATAGCTTTTTTAGGGGTAGCTGTTTTAATATAACTTCCTTGTGCTTCAGAAATTACTTGTAAAATATCGGCATCGGGCACAAATGAATTAGCCGATGTTTTTTGAATTCTAATTTCATTAATTGTAATTACATATTTTCTATCAACCGACAATTTACCAAAAGCTGCCATTTGTATTTTGCACCATAAGTATTTATTATTTACATCTCTAATTCTGCACCAAGCTGTTTCGAGCGATTCATTGTTTTTAAAAAAACTTGTAAGCAAATCTTTTTCATCGGGGTGTAAAAAATCTATTACCGATTTGTTTTCCATCCAATCGGTAAAATAGCCTAAAATATTTTGCACTGCAGGCGATATTCGCAATACATTTCCATCTTCATCTATACTTAATGTAAACTCACTATTTTCGGTTATTTTGGGTAATAAATGATCACTAAATAATTCTTCTTTATCATTGCTAATAAAGGCTCGAATACAAAGAAATTTACTGAATACTTCAACTAACCTAAAATCGAATTTTACTTTACTTTTATAATATTGGTCGCGTTTATTCGATTCGGTTGTATATTTTTTAAACTGAAATGCTTTATCGTAAGAGTTTTTCCAAAATAAATAATGCTCCGATTCTTTATTCAAGCTGCATAATACATCATCGCCTTTTTTAATAGTTGATTGATAGGTGCTTTCGAAAAAAATATAAAAAGATTTATTGCCATAAATTAATCTACAGCTTTCGTCAATAATCCAAAAAGGTTCAGTGGCATCTTCAAAAAACGATAGAAGGTTTTCCATAATAGGTATACAGGATGTTTGGTGATTAAAACTACAAAATGTTTTTATAAGTTTTTAACCTACCATTCAATTATTGTACAAGTAACAGAAAATTTATTGGTTCGTTCATAAAAAGCTCTGATTATCAGCCCTATGTGTTGCATGAGGTTTTTTCCTCTTTTTTTAATAACATTTGTTTTGCGGTAGTTTAAAAAAATTAATTTCGATGCACAATTCAGTCAATGAGCACTAACAAAAAACAAGCTGCATTAGGATTTATTTTTATTACACTCTTAATAGATGTTACAGGCTTTGGAATTATTATTCCTGTATTGCCTAAACTAATTACAGAATTAATTCATGGAACATTAAGCGATGCTTCGAAATATGGCGGATGGCTGCTTTTTGCTTATGCCGTAATGCAGTTTATTTGTGCACCAATATTAGGTAACTTAAGTGATAGATATGGACGCCGACCGGTATTATTATTTTCGTTATTTGGATTTGGAATTGATTATATATTACAAGGGTTTGCTCCTACCATTTATTGGTTATTTGCCGGCCGATTAATTGCCGGAATTACCGGTGGAAGTTTTACTACTGCATCGGCCTATATTGCCGATGTTAGTACACCTGAAAAAAGAGCACAAAATTTTGGTATGATTGGTGCCGCTTTTGGTATTGGCTTTATTATTGGTCCTGTTTTAGGCGGTATTTTAGGTCATTATGGAGCCAGAGTTCCTTTTTTTGCAGCAGCAACACTTGCATTATTAAACTGGCTGTACGGATACTTTGTATTACCCGAATCTTTAGAAAAAGAGCATAGAAGAAAATTTGAATGGAAAAGAGCCAATCCTTTGGGTTCTTTACTAAGCTTACAAAAATATCCGGCGTTTATTGGTTTATTTATGGCTATTTTTTTGGTAAACTTAGCAAGCCATGCCGTACAAAGTACATGGACATACTACACCATGAGTAAATTTAATTGGGATGAACGTTTAGTAGGCTATTCACTTGGCTTTGTAGGTTTAACAGTTGGCGTAGTACAAGGCGTTTTAATTAGAGTATTAGTGCCCAAACTAGGGCAGAAAAAAAGTATTTATATTGGTTTGGTTTTATATGCAATTGGTTTTATTTTATTTGCTTTTGCCACAACCACATGGATGATGTTTGCATTTATGATACCGTATGCTTTAGGTGGTTTAGCAGGTCCATCAATACAAAGCATAATTTCGGGACATGTGTTACCCAATGAACAAGGCGAATTGCAAGGTGCATTAACCAGTATTATGAGCTTTGCCGCTATTATTGGTCCACCTTTAATGACCAATACTTTTTCTTATTTTACCGCTGCTAATGCCATTATACATTTTCCTGGAGCCGCCATGCTATTAGGTGCTATATTAACCGGCATAAGCATTGTTATAGCACACCAATCTTTACAACACGAAAAATAATAAGTAGCCTCATATCTGTTTTACGCCTTTAATAAAAGGTAATAATTTATATTTTTTTATTTAGTAATTTGTATATTTATACTCCCCCTTTTTTCATACACCCAAAGTATAATACGTATTAACTGCAATAGCAAACTATTGATGCTACTAATGCATTAATAATAATTAAACGAATGGAATGAATATGAAAAAGAAAAGCCCCACCGAAGCAGGGCTTAAGAAATTATCTTCGGCTTAGGTCTTTCGACACGAGCCTTATTGTGATAAGCTTTCGTTGCAAACTTAAAACTAAAATTCAAAAAATATGGAAAAAATTTTAGGACTTGATTTAGGAACTAACTCTATTGGATGGGCAATTAGAGATACATCAGAAAATGAAAACCAAATTATTGACAAAGGTGTATTGGTGTTTGACAAAGGTGTTGCTACTGTTGAAGGCAGAGAGCAACCAAAAGTAAAGGAGCGAACAGAAGCAAGAGGAAAGCGGAGAAACTATCAAGCAGAAAAGTATCGTAAATATGCTTTGTTGCAATGTTTGATTGAAAATAAAATGTGTCCGCTAACCATTGATGAATTAAACAAATGGCGGCATTATAAAAAAGGTGTTGGCAGAAAATATCCTCAATCTGAAATATTTCATCAATGGCTACGATTTGATTTCAATGGTGATAAGAAACCAGATTTTGAACAGTTTGGTTTTAGTAAACATGAGAACTGTTACTTATTTAGATGGTTGGCTGTAAGTGAAAAAGAAGAACATAAAAACATTTTCAAAAACAATCCTCAATTATTAGGCAGAGTATTTTATCAATTAGCACAGCGCCGCGGTTTTAGAAAAGGAGATGATGATAACGAAACAAAATTAATTGAAGAAGGCAGACCTAAAAAAGATAGTACTGGCAAAATAGTTAAAGGCGAAGTTGAAGTTGTAGGAATAAAAGTGATTGATCGCTTGATAAAAGAAAAATATAAAACCCTTGGTGCTGCTTTGTATTGGGGACAAAAGAATGATGAACTTGATAAAGAAAACAAAAGAATTCGAAATCGTTTTACATACAGAGATTATTATGCTAATGAAGTTGATGCGATTTTTGACAATTTAGGATTTGACAAACAAACAAATTTTTGCAAAAGAATTAGAGATGCAGTTATTGACCAACGACCATTAAGAAGCCAAAAAGGATTAGTCGGTTATTGCACATTAGATAATCCACTAAAAAGTAAAACAGGAATTTATTACAAGCCAGGGAAAAAAAGAATTCCATTAAGTCATCCGCTTTATGAAGAATATAGAATGTGGTGTTTCATCAATAATTTAAAAATTGAGCCACTTGTAAACATAGACAGAATAGGGTTTATCAACAATCATGTCGTTCCTCTTTTTAACAGAGCAACTGACTTTTATTTATCCGATAAAAAGGATAAACATGAGAAAGTTACAAAAGGATTGAAAACAAAAATCAAAGAAGCTGGCGGTAAAATTTTATCCAATCACGATTCTGATTTAACGGATGAAGATGAAGGCACAAGATTTAATGCCAATACATTTCTCTATCGACTTGAAAAAATATTTGGTAAGGATTGGAAAGAGTCATTGAAATGGAATGAAACATTGAATGGCATTGAGAAAACAGGGAACTATTTAAGAGTAGAAGATATTTGGCATTTGTTTTACGATGCTTTACTAACAAAAAAACAAACAGAAAATTTTGCTGAAAAAGTAATTCCAATTCTTAAAAAACATTTCACACAAATTGAATTCAATGAATCGGATTTTAAAAATGTAAATGATTTTGATAAAGGCTATGCTTCTTTGAGTGCATCAAGCATTCGTAAAATATTGCCTTACTTAAAACAAGGTTTGATTTATTCGCAAGCAGTATTTATAGCTAACATGGAAAAGGTATTTGCTAAAAAATTGGATAATGAAACTTTAAGTAACCTTTTAAAAGATTTTAAAGAAATCACTAGAAAACATAAGTCAGATAAAGAAGTGTATGGCATTGTGAATAATTTAATTTCAGATAGATTATTTTATAGAGACAGATTGAACATGGGTGATAATTATGTTTTAGATAATTACGATTACAAAGACATTGATGAAAAAATAAAAGAAACTTTCAAAGCAAAAGAGTGGAACAAAAAAAGTGAAGAACAAAAAGGAGCATTTAAAAATGATGTGGCTGTGCTTTATACTTCATTCTTAAAACAACCTATTGGCATTAACAAATCAAACCAATTTTATAAGATTTACCGAATTGAAGAACAATTGAAAAGTTTATTAATTGAAAAATATGGAGCTGATGAAAAGCGAATCAAAAATTATTTGTGGCATCCATCCGAACAAGAAAAGTATCCACCAGCTTATGTAAAAAAAGACAAAAATGATGAGACAATAAAAAATGCAGAAGGTAATGAAATCTATTTTTTAGGCGATCCAAATCCAATTAGTAGAGGATTTAAAAACCCAATGGCAATGAAAACATTGCAACATCTGAAAAAATTATTGAATCACTTATTATTCACTGAAAAAATTGATGCTCATACAAAAGTGGTTGTTGAAATCGCTCGTGAATTAAATGATGCTAACAAAAGAAAAGCAATTGAAAAGTATCAAGGAGAACGAAGAAGAAAAAGAGATAGTTTTAAAAAACTAATTGAGGAATATTTCGACCAGAACAACATAGTCAACAAAACTATTAGTGATGAATTGATTGATAGATATGAATTGTGGGAAGAGCAAACAAAAAAGTGCTTGTATTGTGGTCAACCAATTTCTTGCCACGAAGTAATGAATAGCACAGCACAGATAGAACATACTATACCAGCGAAAATTTCAAATTGCAGTGAGTTATACAATTTAACTTTAGCGCATCCCCATTGTAATCAAGCAAAAGCAAAACGCTTTCCTACTCAATTAGAAAATTACGAAGATGTAAAAAAGAATATTGGCTTTATGTATGCAAAAATAAAAGACGAAAAAAATGGATTTGAAACGAGATATGATGAAACATTTGCTAATGCAAAAAGAGCAAGCACAAAAGAATCAAAAGATTCAATCATTGCAAATCGTCACTACTTGAAGATGCACTTAGACTATTGGCGAAAAAAGTATGAAACATTTACAATTGAAGAAGTAACTAATCAATTCCGCAGACAACAATTAACCGACACACAAATCATCACTAAATATTCATTGCCTTATCTCAAAACTGTATTCAATAGAATTGATGTTCAGAAAGGAATTACAACATCTAAATTCAGAAAGATATTTCAAATTGAAGCAAAAATAGAAGATGCAAAAAACAGAGCCATTCATAGCCATCATGCCGTTGATGCGGCTGTTCTTACATTAATTCCACCAGCAAGTATCAGAGATAATATTTTGAAAGAGTATAATGAAGCAATTGACAATAATGCTTTAAATCAATACAAACATCCTAAACCAAGAAACTGGGAAAATTTTCATCAATCAATGATTACTTCAATGAAAGATGAAATCATCATTAACTATGTCTCAGAGGATAGAATTTTAAAAGAAACATTCAAGTATCAACGCAAGAGAGGGGAATTTGTAAAAGATATGAATGGAAAGAAAATAATTCAAAGAGGCGATACTACAAGAGGGCAACTGCATGATGAAAGTATTTTCGGGATGGTAAAAATGCCTGAAGTTGAGTTTAGCGAAGGTAAATATAGATTGAAAATCACCGATGGTAAATTAACTTTTAAGCAAAATGAAAAACGAGGAAATGGGAATGGTGATTTGTTTGTAGTTAAAAAAATAAAAATTACGGACTTCAAAAGCGTAGATGATTTTAAGAATTTAGTTATTGACCCTAATCTTGGATTTTATCTAAAAAATGAAGCTGAAAGAAGAATGAAAGAAACTAACCTTTCTTTTGAAAAAATAATTATACAACCATTTTATGCATTTGGAAAAGAGAAAGATAAAAACGGAAATCAATTACAGCCAATTAGGCATTTAAGATGCAAAAGTTATTTTCAGAACCCTGTTGAGATTAAAGAATCAGAAAAAGCTTTTGCATCAAAATATCCGCATAAAAAAACAACTTATGCAAACAATGGGGCTGTCCCAATCTGTGCATTCTATGAAGGCTTCATTGATAATAAAAGAATAAGAATATTGAATTCCCAAACCATTTTAGAAATGGGCAATTCATTTCATTTTGAAAAGAATAAAAATATTGTCGAGCAATATGTTCATAAATCAAAAACTGTTGGAAAGAAAAGAATTGATTATCAAATTCCGCTTTATTCAATATTAAAACAAAAACAACATGTTGTTTTTTTCAAAGAAAATGAATCCGTAAATACTTTGGAAGAATTATATGTATCAAATAAAAAAGAAGATGCCATCACATTTGCTAAAAGAGTTTATACAATTGTAAAGTTTGAAGAAGGTTTTGTATTCTTCAAATATCACTTATGCTCAATGGAAAGTGGTGCTATTGAAAAAGCAATGGAAAATGACCTGAGAAGACCAAACAAAAAAGGAGCTAATTATGTAGATTTTGATAATCCATTTTTAAGCTTAAAACTCAGTCAAGGTGCTTTAAACATGGCAATCGAAGGAAAACATTTTGAAATAAAACCCGATGGTGAAATAAAATGGAGGTTTTAAATAAAAATCAATACTAATTTATTTGTTTCATTATGCTATCTCTTCTTGCCAATCAATATTATCATATATACAACCATGCCAATGGGGATGAAAATCTTTTTAGGGAAGAGGAGAATTATCGTTTCTTTTTACTACAATACCATCAACATATAGATGCTATAGCCGATACAGTTGCCTGGTGTTTGATGCCGAATCATTTTCACCTACTGGTTAAAATAAAAAACGAAAAATCGCTGCTGCAAACTTTTCCAAAGCTCAAAACTTTGGAAAAGTTGCTGTCGAAAAAATTTTCCAACCTCTTCAGTAGCTATACGCAGGCTTTTAATAAATTATATCAACGCAGGGGTTCGCTTTTTATAAAGAACTTTAAAAGAAAACAAATTACTTCTTCTCAATATTTACAAATCCTCTTTTTATACATCCACCTCAATCCTATTAAACATGGTTTTACAAAAGAGATTTCTGAGTGGCAATGGAGTTCTTACCACTACATTCAGCATCATTCCATTCATCATTGAACAGTTCGAAAATAAAAACACTTTTCTCGAACAACATCTGCTTAAACTCAATCGTTTTAGTGAATATACCGCATTAGAGGAATCACTCACTCAGTAAATCATATTAGTATGATAAAACGCACTCTTTGCATAGAATCTCCTTGTCATCTTAAATGCCGCAACGAGCAATTGGTAGTAAGTTATGAACACATAAAAGGGTACGAAACCAGAGAAGAAAAAACAGTGGCTATTGAAGATATTGGTATGCTTATTTTAGAGCATCAGCAAATAACGCTCTCTCATTATTTGTTAGATAAATTGGTGACCAATAATACAGCAGTTATTACTTGTAACGAAACACACCATCCTAGTGGCATGCTACTATCGTTAGAAAGTCATACCCTGCAAAGTGAAAGATTTAGGGCACAGATTGAAGCCACCGAACCATTAAAAAAACAATTATGGCAACAAACGGTAAAAGCAAAAATAACCAATCAGGCATTGGTGTTTGAGAAATGGAATATTACAAATACGTATTTAAAAAACACAGCACAAACGGTAAAAAGTGGAGATACAGAAAATAACGAAGCAAAAGCCGCAGCGTATTATTGGAGTCATCTCTTCCCTCCTGCTTGGCAATTTTTTCGTCATAGAGAAGGACCACCACCTAATAATTTATTAAACTATGGTTATGCCATTATTAGAGCCGCAATGGCAAGAGCCATAGCAGGTGCCGGATTGTTACCTACACTGGGCATATTTCATAGAAACCGATATAATGCCTATTGTTTGGCCGATGATATTATGGAGCCTTACAGACCATTTGTTGATGTAATTGTAAGAGGAATAATAGATACCACTTCGGCAGTAGCAACATTAACACAAGACACCAAAGTACAATTATTAAAACTGCCTACCGTTGATGTGTTATTGGACGGAGAAAGCAGTCCGCTAATGATTGCCATGCAACGAACTGCCGCATCATTAGCAAAATGTTATACCGGAGAAACAAGAAAAATTTTATATCCAACATTGTCATCTTAAACTCGTTGTTGAAAGATGACTTTCATACAATACAATGAGAACCGATCGCTTAAACGCTTATAGAATTATGTGGGTACTAGTTTTTTTTGATCTGCCAACTGAAACAAAAAAAGACAGGAAAATTTATACCGATTTTAGAAAAAAATTATTAGGTGATGGTTTTAGCATGTTTCAGTTTTCTATTTATTTGCGGCATTGTGCCAGTATGGAGAATGCCGAGGTGCATATAAAAAGAGTAAAGAAAAGTTTGCCCGAAAAAGGACATATTGGTATTATGACCATAACCGATAAACAATTTGGCATGATGGAGATTTACCAAGGAAAAACACCAACATTACCTGCAGAGATTCCGCAACAATTAGAACTGTTTTAGCTACAAAATAAATACACGAGTTTTTTTACCGGCTTAAAAAGAGTATAAATAGAAATAAAAAAACCATTATAACTTAATGCATAATGGTTTTTAAATACGATTTTTAAGTTCTTATTTATTTCTGAAACTCTTGCCAGATAAAGCTTATAGCTTAAGCTGTTGTTATCAAAGATCGTAAGAACTTAAATTGAAAGCAAATCACAACTCTAAATTAGGTTGTGGTTTTATTAATTTGTTGTTATCAAAGATCGTAAGAACTTAAATTGAAAGCAAATCACAACTATTAGCTATTCCCCCAAGTCCAGCCAACGGTTGTTATCAAAGATCGTAAGAACTTAAATTGAAAGCAAATCACAACTATATCCACAAGCTGTAGATGAGCTACTTGTTGTTATCAAAGATCGTAAGAACTTAAATTGAAAGCAAATCACAACTGTAAACTGGTATAACTTCTAATTGAGGTGTTGTTATCAAAGATCGTAAGAACTTAAATTGAAAGCAAATCACAACAGCAACACATATATATCCTGAGATAACAGAGTTGTTATCAAAGATCGTAAGAACTTAAATTGAAAGCAAATCACAACTAATAGCAAGATTAAGAGCTAAAGCTGTTTGTTGTTATCAAAGATCGTAAGAACTTAAATTGAAAGCAAATCACAACCCTAAAAACTGTACATGGGAAAAATTACTAGTTGTTATCAAAGATCGTAAGAACTTAAATTGAAAGCAAATCACAACATACACAAATGACGAGATGCAACAATCTATGTTGTTATCAAAGATCGTAAGAACTTAAATTGAAAGCAAATCACAACTCTGCATTATAATTCGATTGCGGATGCTTTGTTGTTATCAAAGATCGTAAGAACTTAAATTGAAAGCAAATCACAACTCAATTTCTTTAATAACCGACCTTTCAATAGTTGTTATCAAAGATCGTAAGAACTTAAATTGAAAGCAAATCACAACGCTACGGCAAGTAATACAATGACATTTACTGTTGTTATCAAAGATCGTAAGAACTTAAATTGAAAGCAAATCACAACTGTTTGCCCGGTGCGATAAATGCGATGTTGTTGTTATCAAAGATCGTAAGAACTTAAATTGAAAGCAAATCACAACGACTGGTGTTGTTGGATACACATATTCGGAGTTGTTATCAAAGATCGTAAGAACTTAAATTGAAAGCAAATCACAACCTATTAGTAGTATGCTCAACATAACACTTAGTTGTTATCAAAGATCGTAAGAACTTAAATTGAAAGCAAATCACAACAACAGCTTTATTCAGTATTACTTTACCGCCGTTGTTATCAAAGATCGTAAGAACTTAAATTGAAAGCAAATCACAACTGTGGGTATCATAACTTCATTTGAGAAGTTGTTGTTATCAAAGATCGTAAGAACTTAAATTGAAAGCAAATCACAACTATAGGTTTAAAGGAGAACAAAGGTATCAAGTTGTTATCAAAGATCGTAAGAACTTAAATTGAAAGCAAATCACAACTGAAACACCTTCCTTCACATTAATACTATGGTTGTTATCAAAGATCGTAAGAACTTAAATTGAAAGCAAATCACAACTGGTACGAAGTAAGGCATTGGGCACGCGGAGTTGTTATCAAAGATCGTAAGAACTTAAATTGAAAGCAAATCACAACCATATACGCAAGGATAAAGAAGAAGAGTTAGTTGTTATCAAAGATCGTAAGAACTTAAATTGAAAGCAAATCACAACCACTATACCACCAATCAACAAGCCTATGCGTTGTTATCAAAGATCGTAAGAACTTAAATTGAAAGCAAATCACAACATAACGAAATCTTTAAAACAGCATTAGAATGTTGTTATCAAAGATCGTAAGAACTTAAATTGAAAGCAAATCACAACTCCAGGTGGTGGTATGTTCAGTGTTGGTGCGTTGTTATCAAAGATCGTAAGAACTTAAATTGAAAGCAAATCACAACTCATGCTTCGGATATTGGAAATGATTCAACGTTGTTATCAAAGATCGTAAGAACTTAAATTGAAAGCAAATCACAACCCAACCATTTCCCGTCTTTCCAATAAACTGTTGTTATCAAAGATCGTAAGAACTTAAATTGAAAGCAAATCACAACAACCCCTATATACAATTACTTGCTGCTGTGGTTGTTATCAAAGATCGTAAGAACTTAAATTGAAAGCAAATCACAACCTAACCATCCGATGGAATACTGGACATTAGGTTGTTATCAAAGATCGTAAGAACTTAAATTGAAAGCAAATCACAACTAAAACATCGAATGAAAATTTAATAAATTTGTTGTTATCAAAGATCGTAAGAACTTAAATTGAAAGCAAATCACAACTAAAATATCTGCTGCTATATTATAACTGTTGTTGTTATCAAAGATCGTAAGAACTTAAATTGAAAGCAAATCACAACGATGAGTTTGTTGATTCTTCAACTTCGTGCGTTGTTATCAAAGATCGTAAGAACTTAAATTGAAAGCAAATCACAACACTATAACATGTTTTATTATATTATCTATAGTTGTTATCAAAGATCGTAAGAACTTAAATTGAAAGCAAATCACAACAACAACTTTGGGCGGTGTACAAACTTGGTGTTGTTATCAAAGATCGTAAGAACTTAAATTGAAAGCAAATCACAACTTTTTCTTTCTTAGCTAATAATTCAACAATGTTGTTATCAAAGATCGTAAGAACTTAAATTGAAAGCAAATCACAACTAAATACCGCCGACGATGCGATGAATTTTTGTTGTTATCAAAGATCGTAAGAACTTAAATTGAAAGCAAATCACAACTTTGGGCATAAACCCTACTATACAAATAAGTT
This sequence comes from Bacteroidota bacterium, assembly GCA_021824855.1. Lineage (GTDB taxonomy): Bacteria > Bacteroidota > Bacteroidia > Chitinophagales > Chitinophagaceae > JAKAJX01. The sequence continues at coordinate 16,593 of JAKAJX010000077.1, forward strand.
GTTATCAAAGATCGTAAGAACTTAAATTGAAAGCAAATCACAACCGATGGATCTGTTAATAAATCAGCTTGAAAGTTGTTATCAAAGATCGTAAGAACTTAAATTGAAAGCAAATCACAACTTCAAGCAGTAGTTAAAGAATTTAATCAGGTTGTTATCAAAGATCGTAAGAACTTAAATTGAAAGCAAATCACAACTGTCCAATCTCTTAATATTCTATTTGGCATGTTGTTATCAAAGATCGTAAGAACTTAAATTGAAAGCAAATCACAACGCAAATGTATCAAATAGGGGGTTCAAGAGGTTGTTATCAAAGATCGTAAGAACTTAAATTGAAAGCAAATCACAACTCTGGGTATATTCGCCTTCCGACAGTAGTTGTTGTTATCAAAGATCGTAAGAACTTAAATTGAAAGCAAATCACAACTGTGTTTTCAACTCTTTGCAATTTTATAATGTTGTTATCAAAGATCGTAAGAACTTAAATTGAAAGCAAATCTAAACTATAAAATCAACAACAAACAAAGGAAATTAAAAGCATATAAATAAAGGCTTGTTTAGATTTATTTCTTACACTTATTTTCTCTTTCTTGCTGTTATTTACCTTATTTTTGTTGCTAATTTACTGCTAAGTTTATAACAACAACCTTAGCAACAATCCTTAAATACCGACACAAAGCACATAGCAACAATTTAGCAACAATGAAAGTTTTTTTAAGACAAAGAAAACAATCTACAAAAGGCAGAACCTCACTTTATTTGGAGTTATATAAAGGAACTACCAAAACAAGCGATGGCAAAGTAAAGCCTGTAAGGGAATATGAGTATCTTAATATCTACCTTTTAGATAAACCTTCCAACCCAATTGATAAACAACAAAACAGGGATAACAGAGCCTTAGCTGAAAACATAAGGGCAAAACGTGAATTGGAATTAAAAGAAGGCAGATATGGTTTTACTGCAAACTTTAAATCAAAAGCCAATTTCATAGATTATTTTAAATACCTTACCCAAAAGAAAACCACAAGAGGCAATAAAATAAATTGGCATAGCACCATACAATATTTGGTAAATTATGCCGGTAATGATGTGCAGTTTAAAACAGTTGATAAAGCTTTTTGTGAAGGCTTTAAAACCTATTTAGATACTGCCAAAGGCAAAACCAATAAATTATTAGGCACTAATACCAAAAGCAACTATTTCAGCAAGTTTAAAGCAGTATTAAACAATGCCGTTAAAGATGGTATCATTAGCATAAGTCCTGCTAATGGCATTGCCAATTATAACCATATAGAAGCTCAAAGGGAGTATTTAAGCATTGATGAAGTAAAAGCATTAGCCAAAACACCATGCCGCTATACTGTACTTAAAAATGCTTTCCTGTTTAGTTGTCTTACAGGATTAAGATTTTCAGATGTGCAAAAACTACAATGGCAGGATGTACAAAACCTAAACGATGGATGGCATATTACATTTAGACAAAAGAAAACTAAAGGCTTAGAATATTTAGATATTAACCAACAGGCAAGGCAATTAATGGGAACACTGGGCAAACCCAATGAAACAATTTTTACCAATTTAAGGTATAACGTGTATTTCAATAAAGAACTGCAAAAATGGGTAAAAGATGCAGGCATAAGCAAACAAATAACATTCCATTGTGCAAGGCACACATTTGCAGTAATGCAGCTAACATTAGGCACTGAAATATTTACCGTTTCTAAATTATTAGGACATGAAAACCTGAAAACAACACAGGTTTATGCCAAAATTATTGATGTTAAAAAACGTGAAGCAGTAAATAAAATTCCTGAAATATTTATTTAACCTCATAACATGAAACTTCAAAATATACTCATAGAAATTGACAGTTTAAAAGACCAATTGCAAAGCCACAGGCATTTACAAAGCCATAAAGTAAGCAATGCATTTGAATTAGAATACACCTATGAAAGCAATCGTATAGAAGGCAATACACTAACCTTGCAGGAAACTGCTTTGGTGGTAGAAAAGGGTTTAACCATTGGCGGAAAAAGTTTGCAAGAACATTTAGAAGCTATAAACCACACTTACGCTTTAGACTATGTAAAAGAATTGGTACAGGATAAAATACCTTTTACAGAAACTATTTTACTAAACATACATAAACTTATTTTGCAAGGCATTGATAACGCCAATGCAGGCATATACAGAAATGTACAGGTAATGATAAGCGGAGCAAAACACATACCGCCACAACCCTATTTAGTGGCTAAGCAAATGGAAGATTTTTTTATTTGGTATAATGAACATAAAAAAAACCTGCATCCCATTGTATTAAGTGCAGAACTGCATGAACGATTAGTAACCATTCATCCCTTTATTGATGGCAATGGAAGAACAAGCCGCCTGTTAATGAACCTTATTTTATTACAGCATGGCTACCCTATTGCCATATTAAAAGGCGATGCACAAAGCCGCCTGCAATATTATGCAGCATTAGAAGCTGCACAGGCAAGTAATGATAAAAAATTGTTTCTTTTATTTATTGCAACCAATGTGAAAGATACTTTACAAAGAATTTTAAAAGTAATTGAACAATAAAATGCAAGCATTACAATTAATACAAAACAATTTATTAAAGTCTTTTGAAAAAAAAGTAAAGGCATCCGTTAAAACATGTTTTCAGCAATTAGCAGAAAAGGATTTTACCATACAAGATTTTAAAAACTACATGATAGCCGGTGCTGTGGCATCTTCACAAATTGAAGGCAGTACATTAGATTTAAACAGCTTTTACCAAAGCAAGGCAAATAAAAAGAACACTAAAGAAGTAAAAGAAATTGAAGATTTATTAAAGGCTTATCAATATGCAAAGCGGTATAACCTTAGCCAAAAAGGGTTGCTTAAATGCCATGAAATACTGGCTGCAAATTTTACCAATATCACAAAAAAACAAAAAGGGAAATACAGGCAAACAAAGGTTGGCATTAGAGGTTGGAGCGGTTTGGTTTATTTGGCAATAGAGCCTGAAAATGTACCGGCTGCTATGAATGCACTCTTTACAGATATAGAAACGCTTTTAAGCCAAAATTTAAGCCTTAAACAAGTATTATACTATGCTGCATACATACATTTTATGTTTGCCAAAATACACCCCTTTGCCGATGGCAATGGCAGGGCTGCAAGACTTTTAGAAAAATGGTTTTTAGCAGAAAATTTAGGTAGTGCAGTTTGGGGAATACCCACAGAAAAATATTACTATGATAATAGGCAGGCTTATTACAATGGCTTAAACATAGGTGTAAACTATTATGAAACAGTAGAGCAATTAGATAAAACACTACCCTTTTTAACCCTTTTACCACAAGCAGTTTGCTATAAACCGATTGATTAAAATGAATATGCAGTACAAGAATAAAATAAACTTACTTGAAAAGCTAAAAAAAGACCCTTATTATAGTGAGGTTTATATGCAATGCTAGCAGCATCAAAAATATTTTGGTGATTTGCCTGAATTTATTGTTTCTGTATTTCAGGCAGGCAAATAATCAAAGAACGAACTTGCTTTTCTAAATGTTGGATGGGTTATTTTGCATTGTATAAAAAGATTTATATTTGTCATGAAAATGCTGGTAAACACAAACAGGTTTGGTACCTGTTCAAGGTTTATCAGCATTTTTATTTATTATTTATCTGATAAAAAATATTTTTAATTGTGCTATTATTATCAATTTGTTTCACAACAACTTTAAATCTTTTATCTGTGCTTTTCAAGCTTTTAAATTATTATTTTTCCAGTTATCATCTACTTTAATATTATGCAAATTTTCAAGTAGTTTGTTAAGCTATACAGTTTGTATTTTAATAAATCTCATATCAATGATTCCAATAACTTAAATTGAAAACAAATCACAACTTCCTAATTCAATAAAAATTTTCTACTTAGCTACCAACCAGTATCTTATAAACTAAAGACTTTCCCCTATATTTGCCCCTCAAAATTTGAATGCTGTGGCAACAAAATTTTCTAAAGAAACTTATCTATACTGGTACGAATTAATGCAACTGATTCGCCAATTTGAATTAAAGGCTGAAGAAATGTATAAAATGGCCGGCAAAATTCGTGGCTTTTTTCATGCATATATTGGGCAAGAAGCTATTGCAGCCGGGTGTATGACTGCAACCACGCCCGACGATCCATTTATCACCGGTTATCGCGATCATGGATTGGCTTTATCAAAAGGAACTTCGCCTGATGCTTGTATGGCCGAATTGTACGGGAAAGCTACCGGTTGTGCAAAAGGAAAAGGTGGCAGCATGCACTTTTTCGATATTAAAAATAAATTTTTTGGAGGGCATGGTATAGTTGGTGCTCAAATTGGTACGGGTACCGGTTTGGCTTTTGCCGAAAAATATAAAGGCACTAACAATGTAGTACTTACTTTTTTTGGAGATGGTGCTGCTCGTCAGGGTATTTTACACGAATCGTTTAATTTAGCCATGCTTTGGAAATTACCCATTGTATTTATTTGCGAAAACAATAATTATGCTATGGGTACATCGGTTGAAAGAACTTCGAATGTAATTGATATTTACAAATTAGCCGATGCTTACGAAATGCCCGCCGATCAAGCAGATGGCATGAGTGCAGAAGCGGTGCATGAATCTATTGCTCGTGCTGTAAAACGTGCCAGAGAAGGCGATGGACCAACCTTAATTGAAATGAAAACATATCGGTACAAAGGTCATTCTATTTCCGATCCGCAAAAATATCGCAGCAAAGAAGAGGTAGATGAATATAAAGAACAAGACCCTATTAACAAGGTAATAAAAACTATTCTTGACAATAACTTTGCAACCACCACCGAGTTAAACGAAATTGATGCTAAAATTAGTGCGGTTGTTGAAGCGAGTGTAAAATTTGCCGAAGAAAGTCCTTGGCCCGATGACAGCGAAGTATTGAAAGATGTTTATGCCGATGCATCAACTCCATTAACTGTAGATTAATTATATTTTTAAATTTTAATAATAAAACTATCATGAGCGATAAAATTGATATTGTAGAAAAAGATCCGGTGTTGGTATTACAAAGTTTTTGGCAAAAAAGTGGTAAAACAATTGGTATTGTTGTATCGCTTATCATTGTTTTAGTTGGAGGATGGTATGCCTACACGCAGTATATTATAAAACCTAATGAAGAAAAAGCTGCAGATCTTATGTATAAAGCACAAGCCTATTTTGCAGTAGATTCTTCTAAATTGGTTTTAGATGGCGATGGCACCAATAAAGGTGTACTTTATATTATTAAAAACTATAGCGGCACCAAAGAAGCTAATTTGGCAAAATATTATGCCGGTATTAGTTATCTTAAAATGGGCAACTTCAATAAAGCAATAGAGTATTTAAAAGATTTTTCTACCAATGCCAAACAAATTCAAATGGTGGCTTATGGCTCTTTAGGCGATGCTTATTCCGAACTTAATAAAAAAGATGATGCGATTGAATTTTACAAAAAAGCAGGTAGTACTTTTATAGAAGATGAAAACACATCGGCAGAATATTTATTTCGTGCAGCACTTTTATCAGAAACAAGCGGAAAAACAAAAGAAGCCGTAGCTTTATACCAAGAAATAAAAGATAAATTTCCAAAAACAGATAAAGGATTTCAGGCAGATAAATACATCTATCGCCTTAGCCTGCAAAAAACCGATTTAAGTACAAACTAATCTAATGGCAACAAAAGGAAATAATATTCTTCATAAAGGCATCCCTTCCATAAAGGATGCCTTTATTATTATTATTAAAACCGAATGGAATAATGCTATTGTAAATAAATTAGAAACGGGTGCTAAAAAAATTTTGCAACAGCAAGGCATATCCACTAAAACAATGATTGTTCCAGGTGCTATAGAAATTCCATTTGCTATTAAACAGCATTATGCATACAGCAAAAAAATACCCGATGCCTATATTGCCTTAGGTACTGTTATAAAAGGCGATACGCCTCATTTCGATTATGTATGTAAATTTACTACCGAAGGAATTTTACAATTAAATTTATCATTGGATATACCCGTAATATTTGGAATTTTAACGGTGAATGATGAACAACAAGCTATAGAACGCATTGGTGGCAAACATGGACATAAAGGGGAAGAAGCAGCTATTACTGCACTTAAAATGATTGCATTAAACAGAAAATTAAACAACCATTAATAATAATATTGTTAACTTTTTGAATGAACGTACAACTATTTATTCCTTGCTTTATTGATCAACTCTATCCTACTGTTGGTTTTAATATGATTAAGGTTTTAGAAAAAGCAGGATGCACTGTTCAATACAACGATACACAAACCTGCTGTGGCCAGCCTGCCTATAATGCAGGTTTTTGGGGCGAAGCAAAAGAAGTATGCCATAAATTTATAAAAGATTTTGAAGGGGCGGATTATATTGTTGCACCAAGTGCCAGTTGTGTAGGATTTGTAAGAAATTATTACGGAAAACTTTTCGATAATTCTTCTGTACACAACGAAGTAAAAGCATTATCGGGAAGAATTTTTGAACTAAGTGAATTTTTAATTAATATTCTGCAAGTTGACAATTTGGGTGCAACATTACCTGCTAAAGTAACCTATCACCATAGTTGTGCAGCATTACGTGAGTGCAAAATAAAAGATGCTCCTTTACAATTACTAAGCAAAGTAAAAGGATTACAACTTACAGAAATGGCCGATAATGAAACCTGTTGCGGTTTTGGAGGTGCTTTTGCCGTTAAATTTGAACCCATAAGTGTAGCCATGGCCGATCAGAAAATAAATAACGCATTAGCTGCTAATGCCGAAATTGTAATTAGTACCGATATGAGCTGCTTAATGCATATTGATGGTGTTATTCAACATAAAAAAAAGAATTTAAAAGTAATGCACCTGGCCGATGTTTTAGCAAGCGGATGGTAATTATTTTTTCATTTATACTTCTTAATTAATTGTTATGGCTTATTGGTTAGTAAAATCTGAACCGTTTAAATATAGTTGGGAACAATTTGAAAAAGATGGACAAACCTTTTGGGATGGTGTTCGTAATTATGCTGCCCGAAATAATTTAAAAGCTATGAAAAAAGGAGATTTGGTATTTTGGTATCATAGCAACGAAGGAATGGAAATTGTAGGAATAGCAAAAGTGATAAAAGAATTTTATCAGGATCCAACTACCACCGAAGATGCATGGGTTGCTGTTGATTTAAAGCCATTTAAAAAACTGAAAAAAGCGGTAAGTCTTGCACAAATAAAAGCCAACAATCTTTTGCAACAAATGGATTTGGTTAGGTTAGGCAGGTTATCAGTTCAAACAGTTAAGGAAAATGAATGGAAAATAATTATGGAATTAAGTGAAACAAAAATATAATTTTCATTTTCTTCTCTTCTAAAACTAAACAATGAATCAAAAATTATTTTCTTTTCTTGTACTACTTTTCTTTGCATCATCCACATCGCTTGCTCAAAATTTGTATCAAACAGAAATTGAAAATTGGAAACAAAAAAGAATTGATTATTTAAAATCGGAAGAAGGCTGGTTGAATTTAATTGGCTTATTCTGGCTTCATCAAGGGAAAAATACTTTTGGTTCGGGAAATGAGGTAGATATAAAATTTCCTACAAACTCTATCCCAGAAAATGCAGGTTATTTTGAATTGAACGGAACAACGGTTACACTTTTCGCAAACGAATCAACCGATATTAAAGTAAATAATACAAGTTCAAAAAAAGCTATTCTTTTTTCTGCAGATTCGGTGAATGTTTTTGCAACATACGGCTATTTAAAATGGAATATTATTAAACGTGAAGATAAAATAGGAATAAGGCTGCGTAACCTGCAAAGCCCGTTGGCAAAGAGTTTTATGGGAGTCAATCGTTTTGCAACCGATAGTTTATGGCGAATAAAAGCTTATTTAAAAAAGCCTCAAATTAATTCCAATATTTTTATTACAAATATTTTAGGTCAAACAAATGCCGAAGCTTCTGCTGGTAAATTGATTTTTAATTTCGAAAATAAAGAATATGTTTTAGACGCTTTGGAAGAAGATAACCAATTATTTATTCTTTTTGGCGATGCAACCAGCGGCAAAGAAACGTATCCAACAGGCAGATTTTTATATGCAGATTTTCCGGATACAAATGGTTATACGATGATTGATTTTAATAAAGCATTTAATCCGCCTTGTGCTTTTACAAATTACGCCACCTGTCCACTCCCACCTAAACAAAATATTTTGCCATTTGCAGTAACTGCCGGCGAAAAAACGTATGGGCATCATTAAAAATTAGTACCCATATTTTTTCATCCTTTATACAACAAACATTTTAACTTTATTGCATGAGCAAAAAGAAATTAGTTGTTTTAACCGGTGCCGGTATAAGTGCCGAAAGCGGATTAAAAACTTTTCGCGATAGTGATGGTTTATGGGAAGGTTATAATGTGTACGAAGTAGCCACACCACGTGGGTTTGCTGCGAATCCGAAATTGGTGCTGGACTTTTACAATATGCGCCGCAGAGATGTTGCCAATGCTAAACCCAATGCAGCACATATTGGATTGGCTGAATTAGAAAATGATTTTGACGTTCAAATTATTACACAAAATGTGGATGATTTACACGAACGTGCCGGAAGTAAACAGGTATTGCATTTGCATGGCGAAATATTTAAAATGCGTAGTGTAAAAAATGCTTCTGTCACGTATGAAATTTTGGGCGATATACAAGTTGGAGATATGGCAGAAGATGGCTCGCAATTGCGTCCGTTTATTGTTTGGTTTGAAGAAGAAGTACCCTTATTGCCAACTGCCATACAAATAGTACAAACAGCCGATATATTGGTAATTATTGGCACATCGTTGCAAGTATATCCTGCTGCAGGTTTGGTGAATTATGCAAAAAGAGCCATACCCAAATTTATTATTGATAAAAAAATACCTTACGCATCGGCAATTAACAACTTGACTGTTATAGAAAAACCTGCCGGCGAAGGAATGAATGTATTGATTGAAAAATTAAACCACTAAAAAGTGATTGTTAATTGTAATGAAACCTGTATTGATTTCTTTTTTTCTGCAGATTTCTCACTTCGTTCGAAAGGACGGTATCATCTTTTTGAGGTCGGCACTTTCCTCCGTCTTTTCGAGGTTGGTACAACCGAGAAATCTGCTTGAAATAAATGTTGCAGGTTTTTTCTTGAGGAGATTTCTCACTTCGTTCGAAAGGACGAACTCGTCTTTTCGAGGTCGGCACTTTCCTCCGTCTTTTCGAGGTTGGAACAACCGAGAAATCTGTTTGAAGTAAATGTTGTAGGGTTTCCTTTGTTGGGCAGATTTCTCACTTCGCTTCGCTCCGTTCGAAAGGACGTTTTTTTTCGTTCGAAATGACGGCATCGCCTACACTTCATTCATGTTATAAAAATTTAGCGTAAAAAATACCTGTTTGCCCTTACTTTTGCGGCTCGAAATGATAGCTGAATAAAGAACAGAACGTACAAGTGTGCGACGCAACAGGTGCTGAATACTATTGCTTGCAGCTTGTACCAACCAATCTTAAAACAAAAATTGTAAATAGTACATACACATGGCTTTACAAGCAGGAATTGTGGGATTACCCAATGTAGGAAAATCTACTCTATTTAATGCAGTTAGTAATAGTGCAAAAGCACAAGCAAGTAATTATCGGTTTTGTACCATAGAACCTAATGTGGGTTTGGTGGATGTTCCGGATGAACGCTTAAATAAACTGGCCGAACTGGTAAAACCCAATAGAACCGTACCTACACAATTAGAAATAGTAGATATTGCCGGTTTAGTTAAAGGTGCCAGTAAAGGCGAAGGATTGGGTAATAAATTTTTGGGTAATATTAGAGAAGTAGATGCTATTATTCATGTAATTCGTTGTTTTGAAGATGAAAATGTATTGCGTGAAGAAGGGGCTATTAATCCTATTAGCGATAAAGAAATTATTGATACCGAACTGCAATTAAAAGATTTGGATAGCGTTGAGAAAAAAATGCAACGTGTTGAGAAGCAGGCCAGAGTTGGATCTGACACAAAAGCCAAAGCCGAATTTGAAATTTTATTACGCTGCAAAAATCATTTAGAAAAAGGAAAAAGTATTCGCTCGTTAGATTTATCGAAAGAAGAACAAAATGCTATTGCCGATTTATGTTTATTAACCAATAAATCTGTTTTGTATGTTGCCAATGTTGATGAGGCAAGTATGCATACAGGCAATAATTATTCGCAAGCATTAATAGAAGCCGTAAAAGACGAAGGTGCAGAAGTAATTATTATGAACAATTCTATTGAAGCACAAATTGCCGAAATGGAAGCTGAAGATGATCGTAAATTGTTTATGGAAGAATATGGTATGCATGAACCTGCATTGAATAGATTAATAAGAACGGCCTATCATTTATTAAATTTAGAAACATATTTTACTGCCGGCGTGCAAGAAGTAAGGGCATGGACTATTCACAAAGGTTGGAAAGCACCACAAGCTGCAAGCGTTATTCATACCGATTTTGAAAAAGGTTTTATAAAAGCCGAAGTAATTGCTTACGAAGATTTTATAAAATATGGCAGTGAAGCTGCCTGCAGAGAAAATGGTAAATTGAGAATTGAGGGAAAAGAATATTTAGTAGCAGATGGAGACGTTATGCACTTTAGATTTAATGTTTAAGTATTTGCCGCTTTATATGCTTACCGTATAATTTTATACTCTACAAATTATTTTTACTATGCCAAGAAATAGTACCATTTTTCTTATTTTGCTTATAACGGTATTGATAGGTTGTACTAATGCCAACAACTCATCAACCATTATAACAAGTGGAATACCGGAACCTACCCTAATGACTTACACCGTAACCAATATGTATCCGCATGATACTGCGTCTTTTATTGAAGGATTAGAATGGCATAACGGCTTTTTATATGAAAGCACCGGCGATCCGGATCAAAGAGGTATGAGTAAATTGGCAAGAGTAGATATAAAAACAGGTAAAGACCTTCAAAAAATAAATTTACCAAAACAATATTTTGGGGAAGGAATGACCATTTTAAAGGGAAAAATTTATCAGTTAACCTATAAAACACAAAAGTGTTTTGTATATGATTCTGCTACTTTTAAAAAAATTAATGAGTTTAGTTATGATGGCGAAGGCTGGGGAATGACAAATGATGGGAAGTATTTAATTATGGACAATAGCTCTAATAATTTATATTACAGAGATCCGGAAACATTTAAAATTGTAAAAACAGTTGGTGTTATTGATAATAACGGCTATTTAGATAGTATTAATGAACTGGAATTTGTAGGTGGATTTATTTACTCGAATGTATTTATGAAAGATATTATTGTTAAGATTGATACAGCAACCGGACATGTGGTAGCAAAAGCCGATTTATCGAATATTCTGCAAAAAAATATTCCTAATTTTCAGCAAGCCAATATTGATGTGCTAAACGGAATTGCTTACAATAAACAGTCGAATAAATTTTATATTACCGGTAAATATTGGCCTAAAGTATTTGAAATTACTTTTAATTAATCTTTTCTAACACATACACAATAGAACTGCATCGGTTACGGCTTTTCAATGCAATAATGTTCGATATTAATCCATTCCATATTGCAGCAAGTAAATTGTTTGTACCCGTTTTACACTGCTCACTTAACATGGCCACATAAAAGCTATCAAACCACATTGGTTGAATTTGTTTTACCGCAAACCCATGTAATTGGGCAAGATGCTGCATACTATTAGGTGAGAAATGATATAAATGTCTTGGTACATCGTAAGCTGCCCAATAATTTTTATATACCTCAGCATCATACGATGTATAGTTAGGAACTGCAATAATAAGTTTTCCTTTAGCTTGTAAAATACGTCCATAGGTTTGAAAATAATCATGCAAATGATGTACATGCTCTAATACATGCCACATGGTTATCACGTCAAAATGCTGAGAAG
>JAKAJX010000111.1 GCA_021824855.1 Bacteroidota bacterium
TGAAATTGCCGACTTAAAATTTCATCAAGGCTATTGTTATTTTACCTTACAACAATTTAACGAAGCAAAACCTTTATTAGATGTAGTAAGGCAAATGCCTAAATATGCCAATTACATTGATGCTAACTATTATTATGGGTTTATTAGTTTTTCAGAACAAAATTATGATGATGCACTGCCTGCTTTTAATATTGCCGTAACCAGCGAAACGTATAAAAAAATTGTTCCATTTTATATTGCCGAAATTTATTATTTTAAAGGAGACCATGAACTATCATTGAAGTATGCCGAAGCGGCTATTCAATCCGGTGGACAATACTACGATTTGCAATTAAAGCAATTAGCGGGTCATTTATGGTTTGATAAAAAAGAGTATAACAAAGCACAGCCTTACTTAGAAGAGTTTATTAAAAAAAACGATAAAGTTACCAGAGAAGATTTATACGAACTGTCTTATTGTTATTATGCCGAAGGTAATTGGAATAAAAGTATTGAAGGCTTTAAACAGTTAGGTGGTAAAGAAGATTCGTTGGCACAAAATAGCATGTATCTTTTAGCTACTGCTTATTTAAAAACCAATCAAAAAGCCAATGCACGAAATGCTTTTTTATTTTGCAGTTCAAATAATAGTAATCCGCTTCAGAAAGAAATTTCATTATTTAATTATGCCAAGTTGAGTTATGAGTTGGGTTTAATGGATATTGCGTTGCATGAATTGCAAAACTTTATAGCTGCCTATCCAACTTCCGATTATTTACAAGAAGCAAAAGAATTACAAATAAGTGTATTATCTACTACCAGTAATTATAAAGATGCATTAGTGTTGTTCGAAAGTCTTCCTACGCAAAGTGTTTCCATAAAAAAAATATATTCAACCATTTTATATGGCAGAGCAGTAGAATTAATTAATGATCAACGAATTGATAAGGCCGATGAATTATTAAATAAAATCATCCAAGATCAATACAATGCCTCACTACTTCAGTTGGTATATTTTTGGAAGGGAGAGATTGCATACAGAAATGGAAATATTTCCGAAGCAATTAATTATTTTGCTAACTATCTAAACAATCCTCAAGTAAATGGTGAAGTTAATAGCATTAATGCAAAATATAGTTTAGCCTATTGTTTGCTAAAAACAGAACAATATGCTACAGCACTACAATATTTTCAACAAATTGTAAAAAATATTTCGTTCAATACATCTTTAATTGAAGTAGATGCGTATATACGAACTGCGGATTGTTATTTTATGGAGAAGGATTATAAAAAAGCATTGACAATTTATGATAATGTTATTGCATTAAATGTACGTGGTGCCGATTATGCTTTATTTCAGAAGGCAATCATTGCAGGTGCAGCAAATAAAAATGCAGAAAAAATAGATTTATTACAAAGTATTGGAAAACGTTTTCCATCTTCTAATTTATTGCCCGATGTAAATATGGAAATTGCCAATACCTATATGGCTCAAGAAAATTTCGACGAAGCAATTATACCTTTACAACAAATTTTACAAGATACTTCTGCTACAGCATTATGGCCCAAAGCGTATTTAAAGTTAGGTGTTGCTAATTTCAATTTAAATAAAAATGAAACTTCTTTAAATAACTTTACGCAATTAGTAGCTAAATATCCCAACTCGCAAGAAAGTGATGAAGCGATAGAATATATCCGAAACATATTTGTTACCAATCAACGTCCTTCCGATTTTATTGCTTTTATGAAACAAAATGGTAAACCCATTACTTATTCTGAAGAAGATTCACTTACTTTTCGTTCTGCACAATTGAAATATGATGAAAGAGATTTTGCCAATGCACAAATAGGATATACCAATTATTTATCTAAATTTTCAGATGGAAAATATGCTATTGAAGCCAATTATTTTTTAGCAGAAATAAATATTGTAAATAAAAATTTTAATGCTGCATTGCCTTTTTATAATGCAGTTGCTGCAAAAGCTCCTAATAAATATGCCGAACGAAGCTCGTTGCAAAGTGCCAGAATTTATTATTTTAACTTAAAGGATTTTGTCAACGCCGAAAAATATTATTTACAACTAACCTCATTGGCTACACAACAAGAAAATAGGTTGGAAGCTATGCGTGGTTTATTGCGATGCCAATACAAACTTAAACAATGGAAAGATGCTGTTGCCAATGCACAAGCTTTGTTGCAAGAAAAAACTGCCGCAACCGACGATAAAATGATGGCTACTATGTGTATAGCCAAAAGCTTACAGTTAGATGAGCAATTAGATGCTGCTATTACTTCCTATCAGCAAGTGATTGATTTGGGTAAATCTGAATTTAGTGCCGAAGCTCAATATCAAATAGCTGAAATTTTATTGCAGCAAAATAAATTTAAGAATGCTGAAAAAGCAGGATTTGAAGTAATTAAAAATTATGGTTCATACGATTATTGGGTTACCAAAAGTTACATTTTATTGGGCGATGTTTATTTTAAACAAAATGATTTTTTTAATGCCGAAGCAACGTTTAAAAGTGTTGCAGAAAATGCAGCTAATAATGATTTAAAAATGGAAGCTCAAAAAAAGTTGGATATAGTATTAGATGAAAAATTAAAAAACAGTAAAGTTAATCAACAGTAATAAAGATATTTTATTCATGGCAAAACACATTTTTATCATAGCCGGTTTTTTTCTTTCTTTTTTTCTTCTTGTGAATTGTGTACAAGCACAATCTTCCAAAAAGAAAAAAAAGAAATCAACCATAGTAAATAAACATGTAAGCAGGAAAAAAACTATTTCTCAAAAAAAGAAATTACCTGTATTGGTGCCATTGGTAAAGGCGGAACCGGTTGTTATAGCTGCTGATACTGCTTTGCCTAAAATGGTAACTATTACTTCGGCATTTAAACCATCTTTAGGTAATGCTGCCAAAATTTATTTTAGTGCAGCAACTCCTGTTATTGATACCTATAAAATTCCATTAACCTATAATATTCCTTCACAAAATTTGTTTTTTTCTTATCAGCCCGTTGCTATTAATCCTATTGCTATGGCTATTGATACCAGTGTTCATTGGGAGAACAATCAATATATTAAATTAGGATGGGGAAATTATTCAACTCCTTATGCTGAAGCCGGCTTAACATTTGGCAATGGAAAAAAATCGATTATTAATTTAACCGGACAAATTACTTCTTCTAAAGGTCAATTGCCTTTTCAACAATTTACAAAAGCCAATATGCAGGCATTGGGAATTTTTAATTCGAGTATGAATGAGTATACGTCTAAACTGTATTATAACAACAACAACTTGTTTAAATATGGTTATACCTCCAATATCGGGTTTAGTAAAAACCAATTGCAACAAAATTTTAATGCATTAGGATTTGAATTTGGCGTACAAAACAAACAAAGAACTGATTTTGGAATCATTTATCATCCACAGTTGAAAATGGATTATTTCTTTGATAACAACGGAGCAGCAGAATATAATTTTACAGGAATTGGTGCTTTAAATAAAGCGGTAGGCAGAGTATTTGCATTAGATTTAGCCCTTACCGCCGATGTAACTTCTCTTTCAAAATTAACCGCTCCATCCAATATTCAAAATAATATTTATTCTGTTAAAACATCTATTCAATTCAATACACCCAATTTCAAACTGAATGCAGGCGTATTGCCAACATGGGATAATAATAATTTTTCTTTACTTCCTAATGTTACCGCCGAAGTGAAATTAGATAAAAAGAAATTAATTCTTATGGCAGGATGGGTGGGTAGTTTTACTAAAAATACCTATCATTCACTTTCTCTAATCAATCCGTATATCGAACAACCCCCATCATTGCTTAATACCAAAGTAACTGAGCAATATATAGGTATTAAAGGTAGTAAAGGAGAGCATATTACGTATAATGCAAAATTGTCGTTTGTTCGATGGAATAACCAAGTTTTGTTTGTCAACGATACCGCAAAGAATAATACACAAACTTTTAATTTATTGTATGAACCATCGTTAACCGGAATTAAATTTCATTCCGAAGTTGGATATACTGTACAAGAACGCTTATCGTTTATAGGTGCTTTTGATTATACTTTGTTTACAAGCGAACAATTATATAATAAACCTTTTGGCATATTGCCTTTAGAATTAACCGGCACTTTGCGATATAAAGTAACCAAAGATTTAATTCTTAAATCTGATTTATTTTTCTGGGATGGGGCACATTACCGAACAGCCAATTTGCAAACACAAAAACTATCACCTGCAATTGATTTTAATGCCGGAGCAGAGTTTAGCATCTTGCCTAAATTAAATTTATGGGTTCAATTAAACAATATGCTTAATAATAAATATGAAAGATGGAATCAATATCAAGTTTTAGGTTTTAATGTTCTGGGAGGAGTTGTATATTCGTTTCAATAAATGCTTATTAATGTATCAATTTTTATACAAATATTTTATTCTAAACAAAAAAATCAGTTTGCCGGAAATAGGTAATTTTTATCTCAACGAAATTCCGGCTAAAATAGATTTTGTTGCCCAAAATTTAAAAGCTCCCGAACAAATAGTACAGTTTACAAGAGAAAACTTAGCCGTTGATCAAAAAATCTTTTATTTCCTTTCTGAAGAAATGAATATTTCCGAAGTGGAAGCCATTAGAAAACTAAATGATTTTTCTCGGCAAATTAAGCATACTGAAAAAGGAAAAGCAATTGAGTTACCGGGTTTAGGCATTTTAACTAAAAACAATAATGACGAATTTCAATTTCAATCTCAAGTAATAGCCCAAAAAATTTTACCCGAAATATCATTAAATACACCGGTAATTACCAATGCGCATTTGGCCGAATTATATGGATCGGGCGAAACCAAAATAATTGCTCAAAAAGCGGTACCTATTCCGGAAGAAGAAAAAATACAACTGAAAGAGCAAGATGATTATTGGTGGGTTTATGCCATTATTTTATCTATCATGGGCGTAGGTGCTCTGCTTTATTATTATATGTAAATTTTAAGATACCAACAACTGTATTACATGTCATCGTTCCTTGCGTCGCAATCACTTCAGCAACAAAACACCAATCAGCCAATTATAACGTATAGTAATTGTCCTGTTTGCAACAGCAGCCATATTCAGTATGCGTTTTTGGCCAAAGATCATACTGTTACTAAAGAAGATTTTGCAATTTGGCATTGCAATAATTGTACTGCACGCTTTACACAAAATATTCCTGATGCAGCTTCAATTGGTAAATATTATCAATCTAATGCCTATGTTTCTCATTCCGATACGCAAGAAGGATTAATTAATAAGCTTTATCATGTTATTCGTAATTACACTTTAAAGCAAAAAAGAAAGTTGATACAATCGGTTACTCAATTATCTACCGGCAATTTATTAGATGTAGGAGCCGGCACGGGTGCTTTTGCCGCTACGATGCAAGCTGCAGGATGGAAGGTGAATGGTTTAGAACCCGACGAAACAGCAAGAGCCAATGCCTTTCAAAAATATTCGTTAACCTTTTTGCCACCCGATAAATTATACGAATTACCTTCTCAGCATTTTGACGTGATAACCATGTGGCATGTATTAGAGCATGTACATCA
>JAKAJX010000194.1 GCA_021824855.1 Bacteroidota bacterium
TTCCGATCTGAAACATAATCTAATTTTTCCCAAGTAAACAATTCAACTTTTACCTTTTTTGATTTACCATCGGGAGATGTGAATGTTTTTTCTACAATTTCATTTTTACGTCCCATGTGCCCATAAGCCGCAGTTTCGCTATAAATAGGATTACGCAATTTTAAACGTTGCTCAATAAAATAAGGACGCATATCGAAGATAGATGCAATCATTTTACCTATTTCTCCATCACTTAAATCAACTTTAGCAGTACCGAAAGTATTTACATTGATGGAAGTAGGCTGAGCAACACCTATTGCATAAGAAACTTGCACCAATACTTCATCTGCAACGCCTGCTGCTACAAGATTTTTAGCAATATGGCGTGTGGCATACGCAGCAGATCTATCAACTTTTGAAGGATCTTTTCCACTAAACGCACCACCACCATGAGCTCCTTTGCCACCATAAGTATCTACAATTATTTTACGACCTGTTAAGCCTGTATCGCCATGTGGACCGCCAATTACAAACTTACCGGTTGGATTGATATGATATTTAATATTATTATTAAACAGCTTCGCATATTTTTTATATTTTGCCTTAACACGAGGAATTAAAATTTCAATAATATCCTTTTTAATTTTGGCCTGCATTTTTTGTTCTGTATCAAAATCATCGTGTTGTGTTGAAACAACTATTGCATCAATGCGTACCGGTTTATTATTATCATCGTATTCTAAAGTAACCTGACTTTTAGCATCGGGGCGTAAATATTTAATTTGTTTATTTTCTCTTCTCAATACAGCTAACTCAATTAAAATTTTATGTGCCAAGTCTAATGCTAATGGCATATAATCCTCTGTTTCGTTACTGGCATAACCAAACATCATTCCCTGATCTCCTGCACCTTGTTCTTCTTTTTTCTTTTTATCTACCCCTTGATTGATATCGGCAGATTGTTCGTGAATGGCCGATAAAATTCCACAACTATTCGCTTCAAACATGTATTCGCTTTTGGTATATCCAATTTTACGAATAACACCACGAGCTATTTCTTGAACATCTAAATAAGCTTTAGATTTTACTTCACCTGCAAGAATTACTTGACCGGTAGTAACTAATGTTTCGCAAGCCACTTTAGATTGAGCATCGAATGCTAAAAAGTTGTCGATTAAGGCATCGGATATTTGATCGGCTACTTTATCTGGATGTCCTTCAGATACGCTTTCAGAAGTAAATAAATAAGGCATAAGTTGAATTATGATTTATAAATATAGATGAAGATTTTGAAATATTTTTAGCCACCATTGAATAATACAATTATTTAGATAATTCATTGTACAAATCAATGTACTCGGTTAAATCTGATTCCCATCCTTTAAATGGTACTACTTTTTTTCCTTTTATTTTAGCAAATTCGTCGGAAAGTTTTTTCTCTACTTTTTCGGCTCCAAAACTAATTGCATCGGCATAAGCAGCACCTCCTTTAAATAGAGCAGTGTTGTTGTGATCTTTAAATACTTCTAAATCTTTGTCTTTAATATTGGCATTGATTATTGCTTTTTTTACGAAATCGGCACCTAATTTTTCTTTAAAAGTATTTTGACCAATAGTGAAAATTACTTTACTATTACTAAAAACTGCTTCGCGTTTGTAAGCCGTTTTAATATATGCCGGAATTAAGCCTGTCATCCATCCGCTACAATGAATAATATCGGGTGGCCAACCAAATTTTTTAACTGTTTCTAATGCTCCTTTACAGAAAAAAATAGTTCTTAATCCATTATCATCGAACCAATTTTCCGATTCATCATGAAAAATATGTTTCCTTTTAAAGAAGTCTTCGTTTTCTAAAAAGTAAACTTGTAATCGAGCATTGGGCAGAGAAGCTACTTTAATTTGAAGAGGATAGTCATCGTTATCAACCGATACATTAATACCCGATAACCGAACAACTTCGTGTAGCCGATGCCTTCTTTCATTAATAACTCCAAATCGAGGCATTATACAACGTACTTCCAATCCACTGTCGTTACTTTTTATTGCTAACTTATTTACTATCTCTGCAAACTCAGTTAGCTCTAAGTATGGCGACATTTCGGTGGCTATGAATAAGATTCTTTTCTTTGACATCACTAGGTTTTATGCGCAAATAGTTGGCAAATTTACAGAAATTAAAACAAAAATCATCAATCTAAAATTTATATAAAAAACAAAAAAGCATTGTAACAGAGTATATGTTTTATAAATAGCATACAATTTGCCAAACCCATTTAGCAAAAAAGTATTATACTTGTTAGTAATAGATTGTACATTAACTTGCAGTTATTGCCGAAGCTTATTATTATGAATAAAAAAACAATTTCATTCCTTCAATATATTTTCTTTTTTGGATTAGGTGTATTTTTAGTATGGTGGAGTTTACACCAAATACCCAATAATAAATGGAACGAATTTTTGTTTTCGCTTAAAAGTGCAAAATATTGGCTTATAATTCCTGTTTTTTTTATTTTAAGCTTTAGTCATATTTTAAGAAGTTTACGTTGGAGAATATTAATGCAACCTATGGGTTATTACCCTTCGCTATTAAATACATTTTTTGCAGTAATGATTGGCTATTTGGCAAATTTAGCTGTGCCAAGATTAGGAGAAGTTTTAAAATGTACCATTCTTGCCAAATACGAAAAAGTACCAGCCGAAAAATTAGTTGGAACAATTGTAGTTGAAAGAGCTATTGATGTAATATCGCTCGGTATAATTTTTTTATTGGCTTTTGTTACGCAATATGAAGTGGTGGGAGAATATACCATGCAAATATTTACTCAGTTGTTTAAAAATAAAAATGGACATTTTTCTACCACTAAAATTTTTATTGTATTAATTATTATCGGCTTTTTGTTTGTTGTAATTAAAATATGGTTTAACCAATTTTCGCATTTAAAAATTGTTATTGCAATTAAAAAAATTTTAAGAGGTATTTGGGAAGGCTTAATCAGTGTTTTAAAATTGCAACAAAAGGGTTTATTTATTTTATATACCATTGGTATTTGGAGTATGTATGTTACAGGAACTTGGGTAGGATTATATGCAACTGAAGGAACAGCCGGATTGGGTTTTACACAAGCCTTGTCGGCATTGGCATTTGCAAGTATTGGAATGATTATTACACCCGGAGGTATTGGGGCATACGCTTATTTTTTAGCCAAAGTGTTAGAAAAAAATAATATTCCTTTTGAAATTGGATATGCCAATGGAACGTTACAATGGTTTGCTCAATTTTTAATTGTAGTAATTGTTGGATTTTTTTGTATGAGCATTTTACCTTGGTATAATAAATCAATAAAACCTAAAAATTAACCTTTCTTATTTTTACTATATTTTTTATGAAAAGAATTGAAGCAATTGAAAAAAAAATTTTTACACTTCCTACCCTATTACATGTAATAACCGGATGGCAACTGCTTAATAAAAAAATTGCATTTACCAATGGATGTTTTGATATTATACATGAAGGACATATTTTTTCTTTATCGCAAGCAGCAAAAGAAGCCGATTATTTAATTGTGGGCTTAAACAGCGATGCAAGTACCAAAAGATTAAAAGGAAATGAAAGACCAATTAATAACGAAAAAAGCAGGGCACTAATTATAGCATCCTTAATTATAGTAGATGCTGTGATTATTTTTGAAGAAGATACACCCTATCAACTTATTACATCAATACTTCCCGATGTGTTGGTAAAAGGCGGAGATTATACTATTGAACAAATTGTTGGAGCCAAAGAAGTAATTGCCAATGGCGGAAATGTTATTATCAATCCTATTGTTAAAGGATTTTCTACAACAAACTTGGTAGAGAAAATAAAAAGCACACCATAAATTTCACAACAAATCATTGTGCTTGTTTCTTTTTCACTTACTGATCATTCATTTGTTATCAATTTAAAATTTCACGCTATCGGTATTGCTTTATTATATTTGAATAATGTTTTTGTTATATGCCTAAAAAATTATTTATACAAAGAGATATAAGTTGGTTAAGCTTTAATGCCAGAGTTTTACAAGAAGCAAATGACAGCTCAGTTCCCTTAAATCAACGAATTCGGTTTTTAGGAATTTTTTCGAATAACAGCGATGAATTTTTTCGGGTTAGAGTAGCTACACTAAAACGAATGATTGAGTTTTCGGAAAAAAGAAAAAAGTTGAATATGTATATGGAGGAAGATCCTCAAAAAATTCTTGATACTATTCAAACAATTGTTCTGCAACAACAAAATGAATTTAACCGTATTTGGGATGGCATTTTAAAAGAATTAAAAAAAGAAAAAATATTTTTAGTTGATGAGAAACATTTAAATAAAGAACAACAAAAATTTGTACGCAATTTTTTTAATGAAGAAGTAAGAAGAAACGTAATTCCGTTGATGATTGAAAGCTTAAACCAGCTTCCTTATTTACGCGATAAAAGTATTTACTTAGGCGTTGTAATGCGAAAAAAAGATTCGGCTTATGAACAAAAATATTCTTTAATTGAAGTGCCCGCAAAAGCAATAGGACGTTTTGTTGAATTACCTTCAAAACCCGGAGAACACGCCATTATTTTATTAGAAGATGTTATTCGTTTTAATTTACCGTACATTTTTTCCTATTTCGGCTACGATTATTTTGATGCACATATTTTTAAAGTTACTAAAGATGCAGAATTGGATATGGATAGCGACATATCGACCACCTTTGTTGAGAAAATAGAAAAAGGATTAAAAAACAGACGCAAAGGAAAACCTGTTCGATTTGTGTATGATAAAGAAATGGATTCGGGGTTACTTGAGTTTTTAATACGCAAATTAAATCTTACAAAAAGAAGCAATATTATTCCCGGAGGCCGTATCCATAATTTTAGGCATTTTATGGATTTTCCCAATATTATCCCACAAAAAATAACGCGCCGCCAACCTTTTGTGCATCCTGCTTTACAACACGTTATTAGAGTTACCGATGTAATTTTGCAACAAGATGTAATGCTCCATTTTCCTTATCATTCATTTAATCCGCTTATCGATTTATTAAGAGAAGCAGCCATTGATCCGGATGTTACTTCCATCAAAATAACTGCATACCGATTAGCTCCTTTTTCAAAAATAATTAACGCTTTAATTAATGCCGCACGAAATGGTAAAGAAGTAATTGTGATGCTTGAACTAAAAGCAAGGTTTGATGAAGAAGCCAATTTAGAATGGAAAGAAATATTAGAAGAAGAAGGCATAAAGGTTTTATTAGGAATTCCAAAAATGAAAATTCATGCCAAACTCTGCATCATTAAAAAAAGAATTAAACACAAAACTATTCAATACGGATTTGTAAGCACCGGAAACTTAAATGAAAAAACTGCAAAAGTTTATGCCGATCATTGCTTACTTACGGCCAACAGAAATGTAATGGCCGATATTAACCGCATATTTAATTATTTACAAAATTGGCAAAATGGGGTTCATCATTTACATAATTGTAAAACGCTAATAGTTAGTCCTAATG
>JAKAJX010000251.1:0-6022 GCA_021824855.1 Bacteroidota bacterium
TTCTTGCCAAAGCTTCCATTTGCATGGCACCTTCTCCTTCGTAAGTATTGTAAATTCTAATTCCAAGAATACAGGCTAAGCCATCTAAAAATCTGCCCATTGAACAAGTTTGCAATCCGGTTTTTTGCAATAATAGTTTTTGATAATATTGCCATTCGGTTTTAGAAAAATACTTTTGAATGCTGAAATATTTGGTAGGAAAATTATTTAATAAACTTAAAGCAGCCAGTCGTGGTTCTTTGCTCATTTTGTCGCCCAATAATTGCGGAAAATATTTTAAATGAGCCACCCTGTTCATTTCGTGATTTTGAAAAATAAAAACTTCACTTCCCCAAATTTGTCCATCATCTCCATATCCTGTTCCATCCCAAATAAAACCGAGGATGGGTTCTTGAAGTGATAATAAATTGTTTTCTGCTAAAACAGCACCGAAATGTGCTTTATGGTGTTGTACTTCAAACGGAGGAGTTGTTTTATTTTTTATCGCTATTTCTTTTGCAAGATGAGCAACAAAATAATCGGGGTGTTTATCGGAAATGAGTTTGGTTGGTTCTTTTTGTAAAAGCGTATTAAACTGTGAGAGCGTTTGTGTAAAACAGTTTTGAGCATCTATGGTTCCTTGATCGCCCAAATATTGACTGATATATAAATTTTTATTTGTTAAAAAAGCAAAGGCGCTTTTTAATTCACCTCCGGTTGCTAAAATAGGTTCGTTCAATTTTGAAAAAGGATTGGGAAAATAATTAGGAGCCAAACCTCTGCTTCTTCTTATAATTATTTTTTGTCCTCTATCGGTAAATTGAATGACACTGTCGTCCTGAGGCGTTACAATATCTCTATCATAGGTAACAATAAAATCGGCAACATCAAACATATAACTTAATGCATCCGCGTCTTTATATAAAATTGGCGAGCCGCTAATATTTGCGCTGGTGGCAATTAAGGGCTTTCCAAAATCGTTAGCCAAAATACTTAATAAAGGTGTGTAAGGAAGCATTACACCAATTTTATCTAAATCGGGGGCTATACAATTTTTACAAATTCCATTTCCTAAAAAAGGTTTTGCTTTACATAAAACAATAGGAGCAATTTTACTTTTTAAGGCATCTATTTCGAATGAACGCAATTGAACATCGGCACTTGCCATGGCAATATCGGCATATAATATTGCGAAGGGTTTTGCCGGCCTTTGTTTGCGTTCGCGTAATAATAAAACCGTTGATTCATTGGTTGCATCGCAAAGCAATAAATAACCGCCAACACCTTTAACACAAGCAATTTTTCCTTGCTTTAATCCGGTTACAATATTTTCAATTAATTCAATATCCGAAAAAGCTTCTTCTTTTTGTTTTGAAGTATAAAAATGAAGAGGAATAGAGCAGGTTTTACAAGAATTTGTTTGACTAAAATGTCTTCTGTTGTGTATATCGGTGTATTCCGATAAGCAAGAAGAACACATTGACAAATTAGCCATAGTTGTATTAATTCTATCGTATGGCAATAATTGTGTTATAGAATATCGGGGTCCACAATTTAAACAGGTAGTAAAAGGATAGCGATATCTTTTATCGTTTATATTATTAATATCCTGATAACAATCATTACACAAAGCAATATCGGGCGTAAGCAACAAGTCGGGGGCAATATCCGATTTGCTTTCTTTAATGTAAAAAGAAGAAAATATTTCTGTAGAAATTTCTTGAATATGATGATCCGTAATTATTGCATTTTCGGGCGGATGTTGTGTTATTGTGGTATAAAACAAGGCAGCTTTTTCTTCGGAAATAGTAAATTGTATATGAAGACCATCATTGCTATTACACACCCAACCATTAATGTTCAGTTCTTCGGCAAGGCGGCAAACAAACGGACGAAATCCTACCCCCTGTACCAAACCGCTTACATGAATGTGATAAGTGTGTAGCATGAATATTTTCTTTGTAATATAATAAGCTTTTCATTTAAACGGTTTCTTCAATGAACACTTTAGATTTTAACCAATTATACCAAGTTTGTAAACCCTCGCCCGATGTGCAACTAAGCTCCACTATTTCTAAACTGGGATTTATTTTTTTTGCATTTTCTTTTACTTTATCTAAGCTAAATGGAACATAAGGAAGAAGATCTATTTTATTAATAATACAAAGCGTAGATGAATAAAACATATCGGGGTATTTTAAAGGTTTATCATCACCCTCTGTAACACTAATAATTACCACTCTTTCTTTTTCGCCCAAATCGAACATAGCCGGACAAACCAAATTACCTACATTCTCAATAAATAAAACAGAATTTTCACTTGGTTTCATTCCTTGTAAAGCATGTAATATCATGTGCGAATCTAAATGACAACCTTTTCCCGTATTAATTTGAGTAACTTTTGTGCCCGTTGCATGAATTCTATCTGCATCATTGGTTGTTTGTTGGTCTCCTTCAATTACGGCAAAAGTCAATTCGCTTTTTAAGTCAACCAAAGTTTTTTCAAGTAAAGAAGTTTTTCCAGATCCGGGTGAACTAACTAAATTAAGTGCAAGAATATTTTTCGCTTCAAAATATCCTCTATTTCTTTCTGCTAATAAATTGTTTTGATATAATACATCCTTCTCAACATCTATCAATTTTTTTTCATGCGAATGATCATGGTTATGCTGATGATTTTCGTTGTGATGATGATATTGTTCATTATTGCCGGAGTCACAGCCACAGGTTGCACACATACGATATTTTTTTATAAAAAGTTTATTGGATACTTACTAAGTTACGATACAATCAACGATTTAATTCTTAATTCTTTCCCTTTTAAAATTGTAATAAAATGTTCGCCACAAACAGGGCAGGCATCATAATAATGCTGAATATTAAATTCGGCATTACAATCTAAACATTTTGCTTTTGCCTCTATGCGATTGATTTTTTTAGTAGCGTGTTCAAGAATGGTTTGTTTTATACCTTGTTTCCAGGCAAACTCTAATGCATCCATTTCTATACCGCTTAAAGTGCCAATATCTAACTCAATCTCATCAACAGTTGAGGCATTTGCATCAAGAGCTTGCTGTTTAGCAATATTTACAATGCTCATTACAATTGATAATTCGTGCATGTGTTATAAGTTTTTGTTAGCCCTTGCTTTTTTTCGCATATTTCGTATATATAAAAAAGATACAATTAATGCACTATAAGATACCACAGCGTGCATAGGCTCTACAAAATAATGTATAATACTGTATCCATCGGTTTCACCATGTCCGGGATGAGCCCAAGAAAAAAATGGAACAACCAACAAAAAAGAAAGTACAAATAAAAAGGCAAATTTTTTCATATGAAAGCATTTTATATAACCAATATTAAAGTGAATGTAAAAAGTTAAATATGATTTTTGTCATATTTAAAAATGATAAAAATCATGTTTTTGTTTAATTTAAAAATATAGTTTCAACTTACATTATTACAACTCTTAAAACAACCAGCATGATTAACGATGCTTCTGTATTAAAACAGCCCACCTATTATGAGGAGGTTGAACGAAAGGGATATACCCGCCGCGACTTTATGAAGTTTGTAAGTATGATTACAGCTTTCATAGGGTTAGAAAAATCAGCCATTGGACAAGTAGCCAAAGCATTAGAAACCAAACCGCGTATTCCGGTAATTTGGTTACATTTTCAAGAATGTACTTGTTGCAGCGAAAGCTTTATTCGTTCTTCTCATCCCATTGTTGCAGATATTTTATTAGATAAAATCTCACTCGATTATACCGAAACCTTAATGGCCGCTTCGGGAACACAAGCTGAAGAAGCATTAAAAAACACAATGACCAAATACAAAGGTCAATATATTCTTTGTGTAGAAGGAAGCGTTCCGCTGGCTGCTGACGGTGTTTATTGCATGTTAGGCGGAAAAACATCTATCCAAATATTAGAAGAAGCAGCCGAAGGAGCAGCGGCAATAATTGCATGGGGCAGTTGTGCCAGTAACGGTTGTGTTCAATCTGCAAAACCCAATCCAACTAAAGCAACACCTATTCATAAATTAGTTAGCGGAAAACCGGTTATTAAAGTTCCTGGATGTCCTCCTATTGGTGAAGTAATGGCGGGCGTTATTGTTCATTATTTAGCTTTCGGGAAAATTCCTGAATTAGACAGATTGGGAAGACCAAAAGCATTTTATAGCAAACGCGTACACGATTCTTGCTATCGTAGGCCATTTTACGATGCAGGCTTATTTGTAGAAACCTTCGATGACGAAAATGCTAAAAAAGGATATTGTTTATATAAAGTTGGTTGCAAAGGACCTTCAACATACAATGCTTGCGGCGTAATGAAATGGAATAATGGAACAAGTTATCCTATTCAATCCGGTCACCCATGTATTGGTTGCAGCGAAGAAAATTATTGGGATAATGGAAGAATGTATGAAAGAGCCTCTGCATTTCCGGGATTTGGTATAGAAGCCAATGCCGATACCTTGGGTAAAATTGCTTTAGGCGTAACAGCAGCAGCTCTTGCAGGCCATGCCATTGCAACAAATATTGGCAAACATACAGCCATTCATAATCTTGAAGAAGAAGGAAAGGAAAGTGAACACGAATTAAATGTTTAATTAATTACTAAAATTCATCAATTAAAAATATGAGTAAAAGAATTGTTGTTGACCCAATAACTAGAATTGAAGGTCATTTACGCGTAGAAGCCGACATAGAAAATGGCAAAATAAAAGATGCATACAGCAGCGGAACAATGGTGCGACTTTTAGAAGAAATTTTAAAAGGAAGAGATCCCAGAGATGCATGGGCTTTTGTTGGAAGAGTTTGTGGTGTTTGTACATCTATACACTCTTTAACCTCTGTTCGTTGTGTAGAAGATGCTTTAGATATTGTTATTCCGCCGAATGCAGAAATGGTTAGAAATATTATGTTTTGCACTCAATATATTCACGATCATGTAGTTCATTTTTATCATCTTCATGCAATGGATTGGGTAGATGTTGTAAATGCATTAAAAGCCGATCCTAAAAAAACATCCGAATTGGCACAAAGTATTTCTAAATGGCCAAAAAGCTCTCCGGGATATTTTAGTGATATTCAAACAAGAATTAAAAAATTTGTTGAAAGCGGTCAATTAGGAATTTTTGCAAATGGATATTGGGGGCATCCCGCATATAAACTTCCTGCCGAAGTAAACTTAATTGGTCTTGCTCATTACTTAGAAGCCTTAGAATGGCAAAAAGAAATTGTAAAAATTCATGCAATATTCGGAGGAAAAAATCCACATCCCAATTATTTAGTAGGTGGTATGGCGTGTGCTATAAGCATTGATGATGTGAGCGGAATTAATGCAGAAAGATTAGCCTATGTTGGTCAGTTATTAAAAGATGGAAAAGAGTTTATAGAACAAGTATATATTCCCGATTTAATGGCAGTAGCTTCTTTTTATAAAGAATGGGCCTCCATCGGTGGCGGATTGGGTAATTATTTGGTGTACGGAGATTTGCCAACTAATGGATACAGAGATATATCGCACTATAAATTTCCGGCAGGCGCAATTTTAAATAAAGATGTAAGTAAAGTATATGATGTTGATTTAAAGAAAGAAGAAGAAGTACAAGAATTTGTTACCCACTCTTGGTACGAATATAAAGAGGGAAATGAAAAAGGCTTGCATCCATGGAAAGGTGAAAGTAAAATAAAATATACCGGTCCAAAACCTCCGTTCGATCATTTAGATACGTCTAAAGAATATAGTTATTTAAAAACACCACGCTGGAAAGGAAATGCAATGGAGGTTGGTCCTTTGGCAAGAGTATTGGTTGGTTATGCAAGAGGAAGAGAAGATTTTAAAGCCGTTGTGGATAAAGCATTGAAAGATTTAAACGTTCCAATAACTGCATTGTTCTCTACTTTAGGACGAACAGCAGCAAGAGGATTAGAAACCATACTAACTGCACAATGGGGTTTGGAATTCTATGATCAACTAATGACAAATATTAAAGATGGCGATACAAGAATGGCCGAGATGAGTAAGTT